>NZ_JBXASU010000027.1:0-84090 GCF_058809705.1 Cupriavidus sp. MPR-AND1C
CCCCTACACCCCCGTCCGTCTCACCCAAAATCCTCAAATACTCCCTCCTCCACCAATGCACATCCTGCGCCCGAATCCGCTCCAGCAGCTTCTGATGCCGGGACTGCCGCTCCGCCAGCGGCATATGCAAGGCCTGCTGAATCGCCTGCGCGGTAGCATTGATATCGTAAGGATTCACCAGCAACGCCTCGCGCAATTGCTCGGCAGCGCCAGCAAACCGCGATAGCACCAAGACCCCGGGATCGTCCGGATCCTGCGCGGCAACAAACTCCTTCGCAACCAGGTTCATCCCATCGCGCAACGGCGTCACCAGCGCCACGCGGCAAGCGCGGCAAAGGCCCGGCAGACGGCGCCGTGCCGTGGTGCGATGGATGTAGCGCACCGGCATCCAGTCCAGCTCGCCATACTCGCCATTGATCGCCCCGGACAGCCCTTCGAGCTCGCGCCGCAGATCCGCATAGGCGTCCACCGTTTCGCGCGATGGCGCGGCAATCTGGATCAGCGTCGCGCTGCGGCGGTTCTCCGGATACTGCGCCATCAGCGTCCTGACTGCCTTGAGCCGCTGCGGCAGCCCCTTGGAGTAATCGAGCCGGTCGATGCCAAGCAGAAGACGGCGGCTCGAATACTGGCCGCGCATCATCTCGTACGTCTCGCGCGATTCCTCGCACTGGCCCAGCGCGGCGAATTCATCAACATCGATGCCGATCGGGAACGCTTGCGCGCGCACGGTGCGGTGGAAAGCCCGGAAGCGATACTCGCCCATGGGCTCGGCCTGCGCTTCGCTTTGCACGTAGCGCGAGAAATGCTCGAGATCGAGCTGGCTCTGGAAGCCAACCAGGTCATAGGCGAACAGGGCCCGCATCAGCCATTCGTGCTGCGGGATGGCGGCAAGGATCAGCGGCGGGGGCAGCGGGATATGCAGGAAAAAACCCATGCGCTGGCCGCACCCCATGGCACGCAGCTCCGACGCAAGCGGAATCAGGTGATAGTCGTGGATCCAGATCACATCGTCCGGGCGCAGCAACGGGGCAAGCTTGCGTGCAAAGAGCTGGTTGACGCGGCGATAGATGTTGAGATAACCGGAGTCGAAATCCGCCAGGTCGATGCGATAGTGGAACACCGGCCACAGCACGCCATTGCTGTAGCCCTGGTAGTACGCGTCGTGGTCCTCGCGGCACAGGTCGACCGTGGCCAGCGTGACATTGCCGGCTTGCTGGATATGCAGCTCTCCCTCGCCCGGCGTGCCGCCCTGCGCGGCTTCCACGATCTTGCCGCTCCAGCCGAACCACATGCCGCCGGTCGCCTTGAGTGCTTCGCCCAGTGCCACGGCGAGGCCGCCCGCGGCAAGGTTGCGCGGATCGGCCACGCGGTTGGATACCGCTACTAGTCTGCCCATACATTCCTTTGTGCTGGCCTTTGTGCTGGCCTCACCGCGCGCGCCTTCAGATCACGGAATCCCATGGCGCGGACAGGCGCATGGCGCCGTTGATCAGGCCTACCATCGAGTAGGTCTGCGGAAAATTGCCCCACATCTCGCCGGTCACGGGGTGCGTATCCTCGGACAGCAGGCCAAGCGGATTGCGCGCCGCCAGCATGGCCTCGAAGATCTCACGCGCTTCCTCCCGGCGCCCCACGCGCGCGAGCGCATCGATACGCCAGAAGGTGCAGATGTTGAAGGCGGTCTCGGGCTTGCCGAAGTCGTCCGGCGCCTCATAGCGGCGCATATAAGGCCCGTCGCACAGCGACGCTTCCATGGCCTTGAGCGTGGACATGAAACGTTCATCCCTGGGCTCGATAAAACCGACCTCGGCCATCAGCAACACGCTGGCATCGAGCTCGCGCCCGCCGAAGCTCTCGGCGAACGCCTGGCGTTCCTCGCTCCAGGACTCGCGCACGATGCGCACCTTCATGCCTTCGGCATGCTGGCGCCAGTAAGCCGCGCGATCGGGCAATTGCAGCGCATCGCCGATCTTGGCGAGGCGGTCGCAGGCGGCCCAGCTCATCAGGGCGGACGAGGTATGCACCCGCGCGCGCGTGCGCAGCTCCCACATGCCCGCATCGGGCGTGCCGAACACGCGTACCGCCTGCTCGCCCACGGTTTCCAGCACGTGGTACTCGGCCGCCCCGCCGCGGTGCAGCAGGCGATGGTCGTGGAAAGCCTGGGCCGCGCCCAGCACTACGTTGCCGTAGACATCATGCTGGAAGTGCTCCTGCGCCTGGTTGCCCACGCGCACCGGGCCCATGCCACGGTAGCCGGACAAATGATCGAGCATGCTCTCCGGCAATTCGAGCTCCAGCCCGATGCCGTACAGCGGCTGGATATGGCCATTCCTGGATTGCATCACCACGTTGGACAACCAGCGCAGGTAGTCCTCCATGGTGCCGACCTCGGACAAGCTGTTGAGCGCGCGGATCACGAAGAACGCATCGCGCAGCCAGCAGAAGCGGTAATCCCAGTTGCGCCCGCTGCCGGGCGCCTCGGGAATGCTGGTGGTCATGGCCGCGACGATGGCACCCGTCTCCTCGTACAGCGACAGCTTGAGCGTAATGGCGGCGCGGATCACCGCCTCCTGCCACTCGCGCGGCACCGCGAGGCGGCGGCTCCACATCTTCCAGTAAGCCGTGGTTTCCTGCTCGAAGTCGCGTGCGATTTCCTCCACGCCGCCTTGCAGGGTTTCGTCCGGCCCGAGGATGAAGTTGAGGTCGCGCGTGAGCAGGAAAGGTGTCTGCGACAGCACATAGGTCAGCGGCGCGTCGGTGGTCATGCGCAGCGTGCTGCCGTCGCCGATATAGCGCACGTGGCTGCTGCCACGCGTGATCTCGGGCTTGACGCGCCCCCAGTCGAAACGCGGCGCCAACGTCACGCGCACACGCGGCGCGCCCTGAACCGGCCGGAT
Source organism: Cupriavidus sp. MPR-AND1C (assembly GCF_058809705.1). Taxonomy (NCBI): domain Bacteria; kingdom Pseudomonadati; phylum Pseudomonadota; class Betaproteobacteria; order Burkholderiales; family Burkholderiaceae; genus Cupriavidus; species Cupriavidus sp. MPR-AND1C. Next base: position 2,898 of record NZ_JBXASU010000027.1, read on the forward strand.
GCGGCGGATCAGCGAGGTGGGGCGGAAGTAACGTCCGATGCGGAAGAAACGCGGCGCGAAATCGGTAATCTCAAGGCTGTTGCCATGCTGGTCGGTCAGCCGGGTCCGCAGCACGGCCGTATTGGGCTCATACCACTGGTGCGCTTCGTGGAAGTCCTCGATTTCGATGGCAAAGTGGCCAGCGTTCTCGCCCGGATCGAGCAAGGCATTGAAGACCGGATCGCCGTCAAAGCGCGGCAGGCAGCACCACACAATGCGCCCGCGCCCGTCGACCAGCGCGGAGATCGCACAGTTGCCGATCATGCCCAGCGATAGCGAAGGCGCGGCGTAGCGCCCGTCATCTCCGGCGCGCGCCGGAAACTCCTCGGTGGATGGGTTGCTCACAGCGAATCCCCCTCAAGACGTCGTTGTGGATGTGGCTCCGGAAACCTGCGTGCCCTGCGCGGCGGCCATGACTTCGAGCGCCTTGGCGGAGCGATGCAGCCAGCAGCGCAGCGCGGCCGGGCCGGTCACGCTGGCGGTGGCGGCGCTGGGCCGCGCGCCAACCAGCAGGCCGACGCCGCCAAGGCGGCGCACCACGGCAAAGCCAGCCTCGTCGGTAATATCGTCGCCCGCAAACAGCGGTGTGCGCCGCGCAAATGGCGGGCTGCGCATAAAGGCATTGATGGCGCCGCCCTTGTCGATGCCTGCTGGCTTGAGTTCCACCACCATCTTGCCGTGCAGGACTTCGATGCCGGGCACGCCACCGGCGAGTTCGGCGGCGAAGTTGCGCACCATGCCTTCGAGGTGGGGAACGGCGCGGTAGTGCACCGCAACCGCGACCGACTTGCGCTCAAGCTGCAAACCGGGATGCGCGCCGACCAGCGCTTCGAGCGGCGGGAGCAGCAGCGGCACGCCAGGGTCAGGCTGGCGCAGGCGTTGGCCGCCCGCGTCGCGCAGTTCCGCGCCATGCACGCCGGCACACGGCAGTTGCAGCGGCTGCAGGAAATGATCCAGCTCCGCGATCGGCCGGCCGGAAACCAGGGCCACCGCACCGCCCAGATGCAGATGCAGGGCGCGCAGCGTCCCCACCAGTTCCGGTTCGACCTGCACGAGGTCAGGACGCGGCGCAAGGTCGGCCAGCGTACCGTCGAAATCCAGGAACAGCGCGGTGTTCGGTTCGATCAGAGGTAGGGAAGGCATTGCGTTACACCGTATCACGAGTGTTCCGGCAGCGTCCACCGGGCTTCGTCCTACAAGGTGCGCAAGCGCCCCTTCGGCGCGCCACGGCGGTGCCTGCACCTCTGCAGTGCGCAAGGCGCCCCGGCGCGCGAAGGTGAGCTTGCCTGCCCTTCGCGGTCGCTTGCACAGGGGTGCAGCCATCGCCGCCCCCCGCCATCCATTATCATTACCGGTTTCCGCCAATCCCCGCCCCGGCTGTCCACGATGACCCGCAAACCCGATTACCTGAGAAAGATCCTGACCGCCAAGGTGTACGACGTGGCCCAAGAGACCGATCTCACCTATGCAAACCTGCTCTCCGCGCGCACCGGCAACAAGGTGTGGTTCAAGCGCGAGGACACCCAGCCGGTGTTCTCGTTCAAGCTGCGCGGCGCGTACAACAAGATGGCCTCGCTGTCGCCGGAAGAGCTCAAGCGCGGCGTGATCGCCGCCTCGGCCGGCAATCACGCGCAGGGCGTGGCGCTGTCAGCCGCGCGCCTGAAGTGCAAGGCGCTGATCGCGATGCCGGTCACCACCCCGCAGGTGAAGATCGACGCGGTGCGTGAGCGTGGTGGCGAGTGGGTGGAAATCGTGTTGCACGGCGACTCGTACAGCGACGCCTACAACCACGCCGCGGTGCTGGAGAAAAAGCACAAGCTGACCTTCATCCACCCCTTCGACGATCCCGAAGTCATCGCCGGCCAAGGCACCATCGCCATGGAAATCCTGCGCCAGCACCCGGGCCCGCTGCATGCGGTGTTCGTGGCGATCGGCGGCGGCGGCCTGATCTCCGGCATTGCGTCCTACATCAAGGCGGTGCGCCCCGAGATCAAGGTAATCGGCGTGCAGACCGTGGACTCCGACGCGATGAAGCGCTCGGTGGACGCGGGCAAGCGCGTGGAGCTCAAGGAAGTGGGCCTGTTCTCGGACGGCACCGCCGTGAAGCTGGTCGGCAAGGAAACCTTCCGCATCACGCGCGAGCTGGTCGACGAGATCATCCTGGTGGACACCGACGCCATCTGCGCCGGGCTCAAGGACGTGTTCCAGGATACCCGCAGCATCCTGGAGCCGGCCGGCGCCATGGCCGTGGCCGGTCTGAAGCTCTACGCCGAGCGCGAGAAGCTCAAGGGCCAGCACCTGGTAGCCATCGCCTGCGGCGCGAACATGAACTTCGACCGCCTGCGCTTCGTGGCGGAGCGCGCCGAGGTGGGCGAAGCACGCGAGGCGGTCTTCGCGGTCAGCATCCCCGAGGAACGCGGCAGCTTCAAGCGCTTCTGCGAGCAGCTCGGCACGCGCAATGTGACCGAGTTCAACTACCGCATCGCCGACAAGAGCATGGCGCATATCTTCGTCGGCGTGCAGATTGCGAGCCGCGCGGAAAACGAGAAGATCGCCGCCGGATTCCGCCGCCACGGCTTCGACACGCTGGACCTGTCCAACGATGAGCTGGCCAAGCAGCACATCCGCTACATGGTGGGCGGGCACTCCCCGCTGGCGCATGACGAACTGCTGTACCGGTTCGAGTTTCCCGAGCGGCCGGGCGCGCTGATGCGCTTCCTGTCGAGCATGAGCCCGAACTGGAATATCAGCCTGTTCCACTACCGCAACCAGGGCGGCGACACCTCCAACATCCTGGTTGGCATCCAGGTGCCCAAGAACGAGAAGCGCGCCTTCCGCGACTTCCTCGCCACGCTGGGCTATGTACACTGGGAAGAGACCGAAAATCCCGTGTACAAGCTGTTCCTGTCCTGATCATCCGAGGCAACCATGAGCCTTCCCGAACAATCGCCGCTAGGCAAACCCTCGGCCTACAAGACCGAGTACGACCCGACGTTGCTGTTCCCGATCCCGCGCCAGCCCAAGCGCACGGAGATCGGCCTGGCGCAAGGCCGCGCGCTGCCGTTCTTCGGCGTGGACATCTGGAACGCGTACGAGCTGTCGTGGCTGAACATGAAGGGCAAGCCCCAGGTGGCGCTGGCCAGCTTCATCATTCCGGCCGACACGCCCAACATCGTCGAGTCCAAGTCGTTCAAGCTCTACCTGAATTCGTTCAACCAGAGCAAGATCGCCTCGCCCGAAGCGTTGCAGCAGCTGCTGCATCACGACCTGTCCGAGGCCACGGGCGGCACGGTGCAGGTGCGCCTGGTGACCGAGGCCGATCTCGGCACGCAGAAGATGGCCGAGCTGGACGGCGTGCAGCTGGACCGGCTCGACATCGAAACCGACATCTACGAGCCGGCGCCGCACTTGCTGCATGCCGCCCAGGACGAATCGCCGGTGGAAGAAACGCTGGTCTCGCACCTGCTCAAGTCCAACTGCCTGGTAACCGGCCAGCCGGACTGGGGCAGCGTGCAGATCCGCTACGTGGGCGCGCCGATCAACCAGGAAGGGCTGCTAAAGTACCTGATCTCGTTTCGCAACCACAACGAGTTCCATGAGCAATGCGTGGAGCGGATCTTCACCGACGTGATGCGGCAGTGCAAGCCGGTGAAGCTGGCGGTTTATGCACGCTATACGCGGCGCGGCGGGCTGGATATCAATCCGTTCCGCACCAACTTCAACACGCCGTGGCCGGACAACCGGCGCAACGCACGGCAGTGAGCCTCGCGAACGCATGAAGCCAATAAAAACCCCGGTGTGCACGCCGGGGTTTTTACTTGCGCCGTGATCCTGGCCGGCTCAAAACTCCGCATGAAAGCGCACGCCGTAGAACTTTGCCGGGCCGCGGTCGCGGTTGTAGCCAGGATTGCGGATGTACTGGAAGTCCGGGCTGATGCTCAGGTACTTGACCGGCTGGAAGCTATAGAACACTTCCACGATCTGCTCGGGACCATACCTGAGCGCGCCGTCGCCGAGGAAGGCGCCCTGCCCGCCTGCGGCCAGGTAAGCCTGGTGCCTCGACCCCAGCATATTCACCGACATCGCCAAGCCAACCACATCGCGCGGCCGGCCCCACGCATTGCCGTTGAGCACGCCGCCGGCGGCGACCTGCCGGCCGATTTCCGTAAAGGCATAGGTTTCGGTCTTGTCGTCCGACATATTGGCGCGCGCGAATACGCCGAGCGATTCGTTGACCCGCTGCATCAGCGACAATCCCGCGCCGATCTTGGCGTGCTCCTCGCGCACATTGGCCACGTCCGGCGTGGCGCCGGTGTTGGCGCCGAGCTGCAGCGCATCGCTGAACGCGCCCATGCGCGCCTTGTTGCGCCAGAGCAGCAGGCGCGCCACGCCGGGCTGGCCGGCCAGGTTGTAGCGCTTCTCGAACTCGAGGATGTCGCCATAGTGCTGGAACATCCGCGTATCGAGCTCCAGCCCGTTGGACTCCAGCGGTTGCAGGAAGTGGCCAAGCCGCACCGACCACATGTCGCCAATGTACTCGAGCGCCACGCCCCAGTTGTAGCCGCGCGCATCGGCCGGGTAGTCGAAGGAGCCGTGCGCCATGAACGACCAGTTCATGAACTGGGTGCGCGGGTCGGAGCCGTACTCGTTCTGGTCGAACACATCGAGCACGCCGAAGTTGCCGGCGGTCAGCACCACGCGGCGCTTGTCGACGCTGCCGGCCAGCTGGTTGAAATCGGCTTCCAGCTGGTCGCTGCCGCCGCCCAGCCCCCAGGTCTGGCGGACAAACGCGCGCGCCCGGTAGAACACCGGATTGGTGCTCGATACCTTGGCCAGCTCACCGTTGGGCAGCCCGCCCAGGCCGTGCAGCCCGGAGAACGGCACGCCCTGGGTCACCTCCGGGTTGAAGTGGAACTCCGCGCCGCGCCACAGGCGCAGGCCGAGATCGAGCGTGGTGCTGAACGAGTAGCTCTTGGCGCGGTCCGCCGTCAGGCTGTTGGCGCCGGAATAGGCCGCGCCGAAGGACGGCTTGCGCTGCCAGATATAGGTGGTCTGGCCGTGGAAGGCGTAGTCCTCGGGGGCATCGGCCTGCGCGGGCGCGTCGCTGCTTGTCCCGGCTTTTTCCTGCGCCAAGGCGGGCATGGCCGCCATGCCGGCAACGCCGGCCAGCGACAAGGCCACACCCGCCAGGCGCGTGGCAAAAAACAGGCATAGCCGCGCTGGGGCGGCGTGGGGGCGGCAGAGCAGCATGAAAAATCCGGGAAACAGCAGCGGGCACATTGGGGGGCACGCCCGGCTGATGGGCGGACGAAGCATAGCCAAGGGTTTATGACATGTCTACCTTGCATTGCTGCAACGCAACATTATGCAAAATAAAAGTGAAATTTACATCACGTTGCAATCGACCTTGAATTAATTAATTCATAAATTAATATTCACTGCAGATTCAGGAGCCGCCATGCCGCCTGCTGCCGCCACCCCACCCCCAAGCCGCCGTCCGGGCCGGCCCGCCGCCGGGGATGCCGCCAGCGCCGGACAGCGCAAGCAGTTGCTCGACGCCGCCACCGAATTGTTCGCCCTGCGTGGTGTTGCCGCTACGCCGATCAAGACCATCGCTAGCCATGCTGGCGTCACCCCGGCGCTCGTGCACTACTACTTCCGCGATCGCGACCAGTTGCTTGACGCAGTGGTCGACGAGCGCCTGCAGCCGCTGGTGGAACAGGTGTTCGCGCCGGCCGCGGCCGACAGCGCGGACCCGGCAGCCATGCTGGTGGGCATCGCCGGACGGCTGATCCGCACAGCCGCCGCCACGCCATGGTTTCCCGGGCTGTGGATCCGCGAGATCGTTGGCGCGGACGGGCAGTTGCATCAGCGCGTGCTGCAGAAGATCGCGCTGCAGCGCGCCGGCCTGGTGATCGGCCCGCTGGCGGCGGCGCGCGCGCGCGGCGAGATCAACGCCAGCCTGGAGCCGGCGCTGCTGATGGTGTCGCTGATCGGCCTGACGTTGCTGCCGCTGGCTACCACCCATATCTGGCGCCGCCTGCCCGGCGCCGGCGCCATCGACAGCGAGGCGCTGGTGCGCCACGTGAGCGCGCTGCTGGCGCACGGCCTGGGGGTAGCGCCGATCGCCCCGATCACCCCGATACCGCGGCCCGGGCCGGCCACGCCGCCGTCCGCCTGAACCCAGCCTGCCCGCCACGGAGCCAGCATGCCTCGCCACGCTCAGCCTCATTCATTCCGCCCCGTCCCGAACCTGCGTGCGGGCTGGCCATTGGCCGCCCTGATCGGGGCCGCGCTGCTATCTGCCTGTGGCGAGCCTGCGCCACCCTCCTGGCAAGGCTATGTGGAGGGCGAATTCGTCAGCGTGGCGTCCCCCTTTGCCGGCCGGCTGGACCAGATCTCCGTCCAGCGCGGGCAGCAGGTGGCAAGTGGCGCGCCGCTGTTCGCGCTGGAGGCCGACGACGAGCGCGCGGCCCGGCAGCAAGCGGCGGAACAAGTGCGTGCGGCCGAGTCCCAGCTTGCCGACCTGCAGACCGGCAAGCGCGTGCCGGAAGTCGACGTGAGCCGAGCGCAGCTGGCGCAGGCGCAAGCCGCCTCGGTGCGCAGCGCCGCGCAACGCAAGCGTGACGAAGCCCAATACGCCATCGGCGGGATCGCGCTGGCGCAGTTGGAAGACAGCCGCGCCACCGCCGCCTCCGACGCCGCCCGCGTGCGCGAGCTGCAGCGCGATATCGACGTGGCCCGGCTGCCGGGACGCGTCGCACAGCAGGCGGCCCAGCAAGCCCAGGTGGCCGCTGCGCGCGCCGCGCTGGCGCAGGCCGAGTGGAAGCTATCGCGCAAGACCGTAGGCGCGACCCAGGCCGGCCTGGTCTACGACACGCCCTTCCGCCCTGGCGACTGGGTGCCGGCCGGCAGCCCGGTGGTGCGGCTGCTGCCGCCGGGCAACGTCAAGGTGCGTTTCTATGTGCCGCAGGCCGTGCTCGGCGCGTTCAAGAACGGCGAGGCCGTACGCGTGCGTTGCGACGGCTGCGCCGCGCCCATTGCAGCCACGGTCACCTACATCTCCAGCCAGGCCGAGTACACGCCGCCGGTGATCTACAGCAACGAAACGCGCAACAAGCTGGTGTTCCTGGTGGAAGCGCGGCCCGCACCGGCAGACGCGCCGAAGCTCCATCCGGGCCAGCCAGTCGAGGTGGCAAGACCATGAACGCGACCGCTGCTCCCCTGGACGGCGGGCCCGGCAAAGCCAGCGCCCTGGCCATCGACGTGCACGGCATCAACAAGCACTACGGCGACAAGCACGTCGTCAACAACCTGACGATGCAAGTCGCGCGCGGCGAGATCTTCGGCTTCCTCGGCCCCAATGGCAGCGGCAAGACCACGTCCATCCGCATGATGTGCGGGCTGCTGACACCGGACTCCGGCACTGGCACGTGCCTGGGCTACGACATCCTGCGCGAAACCGCCGAGATCAAGCGGCGCGTGGGGTACATGACGCAGAAGTTCTCCTATTGGGACGATCTCTCCATCCGCGAGAACCTGGATTTCGTGGCGCGCGTGTATGGCATGCCGCGCCGGCGCGAGGCGGTGGACCGGGCGCTCGAGCACCTCGGCCTGGCCAGCCGCGCGCAGCAACTGGCCGGCGCGCTCTCGGGCGGCTGGAAACAGCGCCTGGCGCTGGCCGCCTGCCTGCTGCATGAACCGGAACTGTTGCTGCTGGACGAGCCCACCGCCGGGGTCGACCCGAAGGCGCGCCGCGATTTCTGGGAGCAACTGCACCAGCTAGCCGCGCGCGGCATCTCGGTGCTGGTCAGCACGCACTACATGGATGAAGCCGAGCGTTGCCACAAGCTCGCCTATATCGCCTACGGCAAGCTGCTGGCGCAGGGCACGGCAAGCGAAGTGGTGGCCAGCCAGAAGCTCGTGACCTGGAGCGTGCAGGGCGAACAGCTCTCCACGTTGTCGGATCAGCTCAAGGGTGCGCCGGGCGTGGAGCAGACCGTGGTGTTCGGCAGCGCGCTGCACATTACCGGGCACGATGCGCCCGCGCTGGAGGCCACGCTGCGCCGCATTGCCGGCCCACAGCACCGGATCGAACCGATCGAGACCAGCCTGGAAGACGTCTTCATCCACATGATGAGCGGCGCCGAGGACAATATGCGCGCGGGCAAGGAAACGCAAAAAACCAGGCGGGACGGCAAGGAGGCCCCGGCATGACGCGCGACGCAAGCGAATCGGCCAAGGCCACCAACGGCGCACGCTTCCCGTTCTCCCTGCAGCGCTGGTGGAGCATCGTGCTCAAGGAGTTCCTGCAGCTGCGGCGGGACCGCGTTACCTTCGGCATGATCGTCGGCCTGCCCATCGTGCAGCTGATGCTGTTTGGCTTCGCCATCAACACCGATCCGCGCCACCTCACCACCGCGGTCATCGCCGCGGACCAGAGCGAGTTCACCCGCTCCTTCGTGGCCGGCATGCAGGCAACCACCTACTTCAACGTGGTCGGCACCCTGCCCGACGAGGCCGCCGGGCGCGAGGCGCTGATGAAGGGCGAGGTGCAGTTCGTGCTCAGCATCCCGCCCGACTTCACCAGCCGGCTGCTGCGCGGCGAACGCCCGGCGCTGCTGGTGGAGGCCGATGCCACCGACCCGTCCGCCACCGGCTCGGCCATCGCCGCGCTGTCGCAGCTGCCGTTCTCGGTCGCCGACAAGGACCTCCAGGGCGCGCTAGCGCACCTGGCGGGCGGCAAGCCGCCCTTTGACGTGCAGGTGCAGCGCCTTTATAACCCGGAGGGACTCACGCAGTACAACATCATTCCCGGGCTGATGGGCGTGATCCTGACCATGACCATGGTCATGATGACGGGCCTGGCGATGACGCGCGAACGCGAGCGCGGCACCATGGAAAACCTGCTTGCCACGCCGGTCAGGCCGCTGGAGGTGATCAGCGGCAAGATCGTGCCCTACATCTTCATCGGCCTGATCCAGGCCACCATCATCCTGCTGGCCGCGCGCTGGGTCTTCGGCGTGCCCTTTGTCGGCTCGGTGGTCGCGGTCTACCTGGCGGCGCTGCTGTTTATCGCCGCCAACCTGACCGTGGGCATCACACTGTCGTCGCTTGCGCAAAACCAGTTGCAAGCGGTGCAGCTGACGTTCTTCTACTTCCTGCCGAACCTGCTGCTATCCGGCTTCATGTTTCCCTTCCAGGGGATGCCACGCTGGGCGCAAGCCATTGGCAACGTGCTGCCGATGACTTACTTCAACCGCCTGATCCGCGGAATCCTGCTCAAGGGCAACAGCTGGACCGAGCTATGGCCGAACGTGTGGCCGATGGCCCTGTTCACGGTCGTCGTCATGACCATTGCAGTGCGTTTTTATCGCCGCACGCTGGATTGAGGAGCCTGCCATGCATGCCTCGCCACACGGTAAATCCACATCCCGCACGGCTCTCGCCGTACTGGCGGCAGCCATGCTTTCGGCCTGCGCGGTGGGCCCGGACTTCACCGCGCCGGCAGCGCCCGCCGCGCCGTCCTATACCGAGGGCACGCAGCCAACGCGCACCAGCGCCGCCGACGCACCGCACGGCCAGGCGCAAACGCTGGAGAGCGGCGCCGATGTGCCGGCGCAATGGTGGACGCTGTTGCGCAGCCCCGCGCTGGACCGCGCCATCCGCGCGGCGCTGGACGCCAGCCCGACGCTGGCGCAAGCACAGGCCCGCATCGAACAGGCGCGCCAGGAACTGGTGGCCACCACCGGCGCGCGCCTGCTGCCGCGGGTGGACGCCAAGCTCAACACCACGCGCCAGCAGGTCGACGTCAACTCACTCGGCATCACCGCCTTTCCCAGTCCCGGGCCGTTCACGCTGTACGGCGCCAGCGTGGCAATCTCCTACACGCTTGACCTGTTCGGCGGCCAGCGCCGCGAGCTCGAAGGCCTGCGCGCGGCGGTGGACTACCAACGCTTCGAGCTGGAAGCCGCGCGCCTGACGCTGGCCGGCAACGTGGCCACGGCCGCCATCCGCGAGGCTGGCTTGCGCGCGCAGATTGCCGGCACCGAGGCCATCGTGGCGGCACAGCAGCGCCAGCTCGCCATCACCGAGCAACGCTTGCGCGCCGGCGGCGTGGCGCAGGTGGACGCGCAGCGCCAGCGCAATGAACTGGCGCAGAGCCAGGCCTTGCTGCCGGGCCTGGCGCAGCAGCTTGCGGCCACGCGGCATCAGCTTGCCGTGTATCTGGGACAGGCGCCCGCAAGTGCCCAGCTGCCCGAGTTCCGGCTGGAAGATCTCACCTTGCCCGCCACGCTTCCGGTGAGCCTGCCCTCCGCCATGGCAAGGCGGCGCCCGGATATCCGCGCGGCCGAGGCGCTGCTGCACCAGGCGTCGGCCAATATCGGCGTGGCCACCGCGCAGCGCTACCCGCAGCTCACGCTGTCCGGCAGCGCCGGCACGCAGGCGCTCTCCGCGCGCGATCTGTTTGGCAGCCTCAACGTGTGGTCGCTAGCCGCGGGACTGGCGCAGCCGGTGTTCCGGGGCGGCGAGCTGGTGGCGCGCAAGCGCGCGGCGCAAGCGGCCTACGCGCAATCGCTCGCGGCCTACCAGCAAACGGTGCTGCAGGGCCTGCGTGAAGTCGCGGATTCGCTGCGCGCGCTGCAGGCCGATGCCAACACCTTGCAGGCGCGCGCCGACAGTGCGAAGCAGGCCGCCGATACGCTATCGATCGTGACCGGCCAGTATCGGCTCGGCGGCGTCAGCCAGCTTGCGGTGCTCGATGCCGAGCGGCAGTACCGGCAGGCCGCGCTCGCACTGTCGCAGGCTACCGCCAGCCGCTTTACCGATTCCGTGGCCCTGCTGCAGGCGCTAGGGGGCGGCTGGTGGCAGGCGGAGGCGGAGGCGGCCGCTGCGCAGTAAAGCGCTAGCGGTGCCGTCTCAACATGAAGATGGCGCACGCCAGCCCGATCGCACCGCGAACGGCGCAGCGCTCACCGCCCCAGAAACCCGCGCAACCGTCGCACACCCTCATCCAGCCTCGCCGGATCACACGCATAGCACCACCGCACAAAGCCCTCCCCCTCGTCCCCGAACGCACTCCCCGGCGCCAGCCCGAGCCGTGCCTCGCGCACCAGCTGCTTGCACAGCGCAAGACTGTCGCTGGCGCCGGCCAGCCGGAAGAACACATACATGGCACCCTCGGGCGCATGCACATCCACGCCCGGCACCACAGCCAACGCACCCACCAGGTGATCGCGCGCCGCGCGCAGCCTGCCGACCAGCTCACGGGTAAAGGCCTCGCCCTCCCGCACCGCCACAATGCCGGCTTCCTGCACGAAGGACGGCGCGCACGACGTGTTGTACTCAACCAGCTTGCCCAGGTCGTCGGTGAGCGCTGCGGGCAGCACCATCCAGCCCAGCCGCCAGCCGGTCATCAACCAGGCCTTGGAGAACGAGTTGACGCAGATCACCCGCTCGTCGCGGCTGGCGATATCCAGGAACGACGGCGCGATGGCGCCATCGCCTTTGCCGTAATACAACCGCTCGTACACTTCATCGGCAATGATCCAGATGCCATGGCGCCGGCAGTGCGCGAGCACCGCTTGCTGGTCCGCGCGCGACATCACCCAGCCGGTAGGGTTGTTCGGCGAGTTGATCATCAGCAAGCGCGTATCTGGCGTCAGCGCGGCCAGCAGCTTGTCGAGATCCAGGGTCCAGCCGTGCGCGCCGTAATCGAGCGAGACGGTTTCCACCTCGGCGCCAAGGATCTTGGGGATTTCCACCAGGTTGGGCCACAGCGGCGTGACGGCAACCGCGCGGTCGCCGGGCCCGGCCACCAGTTGGGCGGCCAGCATCAGCGCGTTGACGCCGGCGCTGGTCACCACCACGTTGTCCAGGGCGGTGGCGCCATGCAGCGCGCTGACGTAGTCAGCGAGCGCGCTGCGCAGCGGGGCGATGCCCAGGTTGTGCGTGTAGAACGTCGCCCCGCCGGCCAGTGCCCGGCTGGCGGCGTCGCGGATAAAGGCGGGCGTGACCTGGTCGGATTCGCCGAACCAGAAGGGCAGCACGTCGGGCAGGCCGATGCCGGCATTGGCCACCTCGCGGATGCGCGAGGCGCGCAGGTGATGGACGGTGGCGCGGGCTGCGGCCGGGGCGCACGCAAAGCCGGACGGGCTGGTGGACATCTGGGCTCCTTGCGGTGTAAGGGTCGGACTGCGGTTCGGACTACGGAACCCACAGAGCGTACCGCAAAGGCACTGACGCCGGTATGCCCGGCAGCATGCCGAGCTGCCGGGCTGGCGGGCTAACGCCCGGGCCCGGCGGAATCGTCCTGCTGCGGCCAGCCGGGTTTCATCCGCAGGCCAAAGCTGCTGCGCGGCTGGACGTCGCGCTCGGGGCGTAACGCGTATTGGTCGTGGTTGACCTGCGGCGCGGTGGTGGCTTGCTGAACGGCCCGGGAGGTTGGCGTCGTCGCCGAGGCCGCGCGCTTGCCCGCCTTGGCAGGCGCGCGTACGCCGCTCGCGTCCAATGCGCCAGCGGGTGCCGCCAGCGCGGATGCGCTGGCCAGGGCGAGCCATAGCGCCGCCACGATGGCGGGTAGGCGGAGGAGGGAGAAAAGGAAAAGGGGTTTTGCTATCACGCTGTCATGCGGCGGCGACGCATGGCCTGCCCGGCCGCCACCTCTGTGGCGCACGGCTGGACCGGCGGCGGCCGCCAGTTGCTGAATCCGTCATTGTGTCAGCTACCGGGGCCGCCGGGTGAAAACGGCCTGCAGCCTCGCCCTCCGGGCAGGGGCGAGGCCGCCGCGCTGGCTTTACTGCGCCGCCGCAAGGCGGTGCCTGGCGTCGTTGCCGCTCTCTGGCGTTGCCTTGCCAGCCGCCTTGCCGCGGGCCAGCACCGGCGCCAGCGCCGCGCCGGTGTGGCTGGCCCGCACCCGCACCAGCCCCTCGGGGTCGGTCGCGGCGACAATGCCGCCGCCCGCCACGCCGCCTTCCGGGCCCAGGTCGAGGATCCAGTCAGCCTCGGCGATCACGTCGAGATCATGCTCGATCACCACCACGCTGTGCCCGCCATCGGCCAGCCGGTGCAGCACGCGGATCAGCTTGGCCACATCGGCCATGTGCAGGCCCACGGTAGGCTCATCCAGCACGTACAGCGTGTGCGGCGCCTGCTGCCCACGGCGGGTGATGTCGTCCCGCACCTTGGACAGTTCGGTCACCAGCTTGATGCGCTGCGCTTCGCCGCCGGACAGCGTGGGCGACGGCTGGCCCAGCGTCAGGTAGCCCAGGCCCACGTCCTTCATCAGCTGCAGCGGGTGCGCGATATTGGACATGGCGGAGAAGAACTCCACCGCCTCGTCGATCTCCATGGTCAGCACGTCGCCGATATTCTTGCCGCGCCAGGTGACCGCCAGCGTCTCCGGGTTGAAGCGCTGGCCGTGGCAGACATCGCAATGCACCTTCACGTCCGGCAGGAAGCTCATGCCGATGGTGCGCACGCCTTGCCCCTCGCAGGCCGGGCAACGCCCGTCGCCGGTGTTGAAGGAAAAGCGCGAGGCGGAATAGCCGCGCGCCTTGGCCTCCAGCGTCTGCGCGAACAGCTTGCGGATGGTGTCCCACACGCCGATATACGTGGCCGGGCAGGAGCGCGGCGTCTTGCCGATCGGGGTCTGGTCGACCTCCAGCACGCGGTCGATGCTTTCATACCCGGTGATGGACTCGCAACCCTGCCAGTTGTGCGTGACCTCCAGCTTGCGGCGCGGCTCGGTGCGCGCCGTGGCTTGCGAGCGCGCGGGCGCCTCGCTGCCAGCCGCCTTGCGCGCGCGCCGCGTGGCCGGCGACGACATCACCGAGCGGCCCACCGCGTCGAGCAGGTTGGCCATCAGCACATCGCGCGCCAGCGTGGACTTGCCGGAACCGCTGACGCCCGTGATGGCGACCAGCCGCGCCAGCGGAATGCTGGCGGTCACGTTGCGCAGGTTGTGCTTCGTGGCGTTATGCACGGTCAGCCAGCGCTCGGGTACGGCCTCGTTGTTCTTGCCCGCCGGCGTCACCTCACGGCGCGGCTGCAACGGATGCAGGATCGGTTGGGCGAGGAACTGCCCGGTGAGCGAATCCGCACTGGCCGACAGCGCGGCCACGCCGCCTTGCGCCACCAGCGTGCCGCCGCGCTTGCCGGCGCCGGGGCCGATGTCGATGATGTGGTCGGCGCGGCGGATGGTGTCCTCGTCGTGCTCCACCACCACCAACGTGTTGCCCTTCTCGCCGAGCTTGCGCAGGGCGTCGAGCAGGATCTGGTTGTCGCGCGGATGCAGCCCGATGGTGGGCTCGTCAAGCACGTAGCACACGCCCTGCAGGTTGCTGCCAAGCTGCGCCGCCAGCCGGATGCGCTGCGCCTCGCCGCCGGACAGGCTGGGCGCGGCGCGGTCCAGGCTGAGGTAGCCCAGGCCGACCTCCTCCAGGAACTGCAGGCGGCTGCGGATCTCGCTCACCACATCGCGCGCGATCTCGCCTTCGCGCCCGGCCAGGTGCAGGCCCTGCACCCAGCGGTGCGTGTCGGAGACCGTCCACTGCGCCACTGCCACGATGGGGTGCGTGTCGAAGGTGACCGCGCGCGCCACCGGGTTCAGCCGCGTGCCGCCGCAGTCCGCGCAGGGCGTATCGGCGACGTCATCGGGCTCCTGCTGCTCCGAGGGCAGCGTCTGCTCGCGCCCGCGGTTGTCGTCGGCCATCACGGTGTCGTCGTAGGCCGCACGCTGCTCGCGCGTGAGGGTCAGGCCGGTGCCCACGCAGCTGGTGCACCAGCCGTGCTTGCTGTTGTAGGAGAACAGGCGCGGGTCCAGTTCCGGATAGCTGGTGCTGCACACCGGGCAAGCGCGCTTGGTGGAGAACACCGTGGTGCTGCCGACGCGAGCGGTGCCGCCGTTGCCCATGGCATGCTGCAGGCCATCGAGCGGCGCCAGCAGGTGCATCACGCCCTTGCCGGCTTCCAGCGCCTGCCCGAGCAGCGCGCGCAATGCGGCTTCGTTGTCCGCGGACACGATGATGTCACCCACCGGCAGTTCGATGGTGTGCTCGCGGAAACGGTCCAGGCGCGGCCACGGGTCCACCGGCAGGAATTCGCCGTCCACGCGCAGGTGCGTGTTGCCGCGCGCCTTGGCCCATTTGGCCAGGTCGGTATAGACACCCTTGCGGTTGACCACCAGCGGCGCCAGCAGGCCCACATGCTGGCCCTTGTAGTCGCGCAGCAATTGCGCCGCGATGGACTCGGGGCTTTGCGAAGTCACGGGCGTGCCGTCGTGGATGCAATGCTGGATACCCAGCTTCACATACATCAGCCGCAGGAAATGCCAGACCTCGGAAGTGGTCGCCACCGTGCTCTTGCGGCCGCCGCGCGACAGGCGCTGCTCGATGGCCACGGTGGGCGGAATGCCGTACACCGCGTCCACCTCCGGGCGCCCGGCGGGCTGCACGATGGAGCGCGCGTAGGCATTGAGGGATTCGAGATAGCGGCGCTGCCCTTCATGGAACAGGATGTCGAAGGCGAGCGTGGATTTGCCCGATCCCGACACACCGGTGATCACATTGAACTTGCCGTGCGGGATATCGACGTTGAGCGCCTTCAGGTTGTGCTCGTGCGCGTTGACGATGCGCACCACGTCCTCGCCTTCGATGGCGCGGCGCGCGCGCGCCGCGCGCAAGGCGGCCTGCAAGGGCACGCCCGCATCCTGCGCGACAAAGGCATGGCCGACGGCGCGGTCGTATTGCAGCAGCGCCTTGCCGGTATGCGAGTGCGCGCAGCGCTTGACGTCTTCCGGCGTGCCCACGCACAGCACTTCACCGCCGGCATCGCCGCCCTCTGGGCCGAGGTCGATGATCCAGTCGGCGGCGCGCACCACGTCGAGGTTGTGCTCGATCACGATCAGCGAGTGGCCGCCATCGAGCAGCTTGCCGAAAGCACGCATCAGCTTGGCGATGTCGTCGAAGTGCAGCCCGGTGGTGGGCTCGTCGAACATGAACAGCTTGCACTCGTACGGCATCGGCTTGACGCGCGTATTGCTCGCCTGCGCGGTCTCGGCCAGGTAGCCGGCCAGCTTCAGCCGCTGGGCCTCGCCCCCCGACAATGTCGGCACCGGCTGGCCCAGCTTCACATACTCCAGGCCCACGTCGACGATCGGCTGCAGCACGCGCAGCACCGCCGCGTCGCCAGCAAAGTACGCCACGGCCTCGCTCACGGTCAGCTCGAGCACATCGGCCACGCTGAGCGCGCGCGGCGGCTGGCCCGGCAGCGCGCGCTCGATCTTCACTTCGAGGATTTCCGCGCGGTAGCGCCGTCCATCGCAATCCGGGCAGCGCAGGTAGACGTCGGAGAGGAACTGCATCTCGACGTGCTCGAAGCCCGAGCCGCCGCAGGTGGGGCAGCGCCCGTCGCCCGAGTTAAAGCTGAACATGCCGGCGGTATAGCTGCGCTGCAGCGCCATTGGCGCCTTGGCGAACAGCTTGCGGATCTCGTCGAAGGCCCCCACATAGCTGGCAGGGTTGGAGCGCGCGGTCTTGCCGATGGGCGACTGGTCGACGAACACCACGTCGGCCACCTGTTCCGCGCCCGTCAGGCTGCGAAAGGCGCCGGGCGCATCCGTGGACTTGCCGAACTGGCGCGCCATGGCGGGATACAGCACGTCCTGCAGCAAGGTGGACTTGCCCGAGCCGGAAACGCCGGTCACGCACACCAGCCGCTGCAGCGGGATCTCCACGGTGACGTCGCGCAGATTGTGCTCGGAGGCGCCTTCGAGCACGATGCGCGGCGTCGCGGCGTCGACCGCGCGCGGCGTCCAGCGGGAGAGATCGGTCACCTGGCGATGGCCGGCAAGATATTCGCCGGTGAGCGTGCCCGAGCCGCGGATATCGGCGGGCGTGCCGTCAAAGATGATGTTGCCGCCGCGCTCGCCCGGCCCTGGGCCCATGTCGATGAGCCGGTCTGCCGCGAGCATCACCGAAGGATCGTGCTCCACCACCACCAGCGTATTGCCGGCGTCACGCAGGCGATGCATGGCCTCGACGATGCGGTTCAGGTCGCGCGGGTGCAGGCCGATGCTGGGCTCGTCCAGCACGAACAACGTCTTGACCAGCGAGGTGCCGAGTGCGGTGGTGAGGTTGATGCGTTGCACCTCGCCGCCGGACAGCGTGCGGCTCTGGCGGTCCAGCGTCAGGTAGCCCAGGCCCACGTCGCACAGGTATTTCAGGCGCGTGCGCACCTCGGCCAGCAGCAGCTTGAGCGCATCATCAAGCATCAGGCTCGGCAGCGTTAGCTCGTCGAAGAACTTGCGGATGCGCTCGATCGGCATCAGCATCAGGTCGTGCACGGTCAGCCCCGGCAGCGCTTCGAGCTGCGTGCGGTCCCAGTCCACGCCGCGCGGCGCGAAGCGCTTCTGCGGCGCGCATACGGCGTCCGCACCCGGCTTGCTGCCCAGGCGCCACAGCAGCGCCTCCGTCTTGAGCCGCGCGCCGCCGCAGGTCTCGCACGGCGTATAGCTGCGGTACTTGGACAGCAGCACGCGGATATGCATCTTGTAGGCCTTCGACTCCAGGTAGTCGAAGAAGCGCTTGACGCCATACCAGTGCGTATTCCACTTGCCGTTCCAGTCCGGCGAGCCGTCGATGACCCAGGCCCGCTCGGCCGGGGTGAGGCTGGACCACGCCACGTCGCGCGGGATGCCCGCCTTGGCGGCGTAGCGCATCAGGTCGTCCTGGCACTCCTTCCAGGCCGGCGTCTGCATCGGCTTGATGGCGCCGCCGCGCAGCGTCTTGCGCTCGTCCGGGATCACCAGGCCGAGGTCCACGCCAATCACGCGGCCGAAGCCGCGGCAAGTCTCGCAGGCGCCGTAGGCGGAGTTGAAGGAGAACAGCGCGGGCTGCGGATCGGCATAGCGGATATCGCTTTCCGGGCTGTGCAGGCCGGTCGAGAACCGCCACACCTGCGCCTGCGCACCCTCGTTGGCCGCGTCGGTCACGTAGACATTGACCCGGCCGCTGCCGCGCTTGAGCGAGGCCTCGATGGCTTCCAGCACCCGCACCTTCTCGGTATTGCCCAGGCGGAAGCGGTCGGCCACCACGTCCAGCACCTTGCGCGGGCCGGTGGGCGAAGCCACCACGCGCTGCGCCTGCACACGCGTGTAGCCGCTGACGGAGAGCCACTGCTCGATCTCGGCATCGGTGGTGGTTTCCGGCAGTTCCACCGGAAAGGTGACCACCAGGCGCGGATCACCCTGGGCGGCACGTGCTTGCAGCTCCGCGTAGATGGTCTCCGGCGAGTCATGCCGCACGGGCTGCGCGGTCTGGCGGTCGAACAGCTCAGCGGCGCGCGCGTACAGCAGCTTCAAGTGATCGTTGAGCTCCGTCATCGTGCCGACCGTGGAGCGCGAACTGCGCACCGGGTTGGTCTGGTCGATGGCGATGGCCGGCGGCACGCCGTCCACCCGGTCCACCTGCGGCCGGTCCATGCGGTCCAGGAACTGGCGCGCGTAGGCGCTGAAGGTTTCGACATAGCGCCGCTGCCCTTCGGCGTAGAGCGTATCGAACACCAGGCTCGATTTGCCCGAGCCCGACGGCCCCGTCACCACGGTCATTTCGCCGGTGTGCAGATCGAGGTCGAGATTCTTGAGATTGTGCTGACGGGCTCCGCGGATACGGATGACACCGGATGACATGGGATGCGTCCTTTAAGGCGTGGCTAGCTGATGGCTTGCGTGCGGCGTGCGATTGGCGAAGACAGGCCTGGCGGGGCACACGAGCCCCGGGAGCGCGGCGAAAGCCATCGCGAATCGCGGTATTGGTACGGTCAGGCCGCTATCCTATCCTGAAGGGCGGCAGCGTGCCGCGCGCTGACGTGTGGCGCTGACATCTCCTGACAGAACGGTGTCAGGAGGAAATGGGGACGGATTGAAAAAAGGAAAGGCCTGCGAGGCGCCCGGCGCGCTGCCGGGCGCTTGCCCACCCTCCAATGCGTGCTAACCCGTCAGTACCGGCAGACAGCCACTGCCGCCAGGGCTCTCAATGGGCTGCAGGCAAGCGGTAGCCGTCGTTGAGGGTCTTCAGGAACGCGATGACGTCGCGGATCTCCGCCTCCGACAGCGCGGCCTTGCTGCCTGGCGCGCCGCCAAACGGCGGTTCCATATTGACATTGTCACGATACCGCGCCGGCAGGTCGTCGAACTTGTCGATGCTGCCGTCGGCCTTGCGCGGGTACCACTTGCCGGGATTGCTGTCCCGTTGCACGTAGAAGCGCAACACCTCTTCTAGCGAATGAAAGGCGCCGTTGTGGAAAAAGGTCTTGCGTTGCGCCACGTTGCGCAGGCCGGGGGTGCGGAACAGGCCACAGTATTCGGCGCGCGCCTTCAGGTCGGTGCGATCCGGCCCGCACAGGCCCATGTCGAAGAAGGCCGGATCGGCATTGACCGCCAGCTTGCGGTTGCGCGGCACGCCCAGCGCGATGAAGCCAAAATCGCTGAAGGCGGGAAAGACGCCATCGGCGCTGATCGCGCTGGGGTGGCAGGCCGCGCAGTTGCCCTTGGCGGGATCGTTGAACAGGTGCAGGCCGCGCGCCTCCTGCTCGCTCAGCTTGACCTGCCTGCGCAGGAACGCATCGTACTTGCTGCTGTAGGGATAGAACTCGGACGGCGTTTCCTGGAACACTTCGAGCGCCATCAGCGCGGCCTGGAAGGCTACCTCGTCGCGCTCCAGGATGTCGGCGCCAAACACCTCGCGCAAGGTCTGCGCATGCTTGCCGGTGCGCAGCCTGGCGGCCACCGCCGCCGCGTCCGCGTTCGCCATCTCATGCGGGGACAGCAAGGGAATGCCGGCCTGCTCGTGCGTGGAAGACGCCCGCCCGTCCCAGTTGTGGCCGCCGGTAGGGCCCTGGTCTTCGCTGTCGTTGCCGTCGTTCTCGTGGAAATGCTCGGAGAACGGCGGCACGTTCTGCACATAGCGCAGCGACGGCGCCGCGCGCGCGCCGGCACGCAGCATGTCGGGGCCGCCCAGTTGCACCGACAGGTCGTTGGCCGGCCCATAGGCGTGTTCCGGGCTGTGGCAGCTTGCGCACGCGAGCCGGCCGGACGCCGACAATGCGGGATCAAAGAACAGCGCCTTGCCAAGCGCGGCCATGGCCGGCACCTGCGGCCGGCGCGTTGCCATCATGGTGTAGAACGCGTCGGCATAGGCTGGCCGCGAAGGCGCGCCGTCCTGGCTGGCCGCCGGCGCGGATGCCGGGGCCGGGGCCGCGGCCACGCCCTCCTGTGCGGACTTGCCACAGCCCGCAAGGGTCAGGGCGATAGACAGCAGCAAGGCCCCGTTGGCAAAGCGGCGGATCGGCGAAGAAACTGGCGGCAGAACAAAGCGCGGTGGCATCTGTGCGGCGAAGTGGAATGGCCCGGGCGGAATGGGTGCGGCAGCCCAGGCACAGGAAATTCAGGAACGGGCTGCCACGCTAGTGTCCTGAGTCTGAAATTCGTTGAAGAAATAAGTTGCCCGAGAAGGCGTGCGAGCCTAGGAGCGAAGCGCAGCAAGGCTGGTGCCTTGCGAGCATTCGTGACGACGGATCGTGCGTCTTATCGGGCGACTTACTCAACGAATTTGTGATTCGGGACACTAGCACGCGTGCATGACAGCGACGTGTCATGCGTGGCGGATATCTTTCTCTCGTCCCGGCGCCATCATCAATCTGACATGGAGCGGCGCGAGAATCGCGCGGCTGTCCCAAAAAAACCGCCTTACACATAACGAAAAAAGGATATTCCATGCGCCGAGCCTTAAGACTTTATCCCCTCGCAGCGGTAGCCGCCGCCACCATGGCCGCCTGCGGCGGCAGCGACTCCACTGCTGCCCTCACCACCTCGGGCGTGGTGACCGGCAGCTATTTCGAGCACGCCAAGGTCTGCATCGATGCCAACAACAATGGCAAGTGCGAAAGCACGGAGACCAGCACCTACACCGACAAGAACGGCGCCTTTACGCTCACCGGCCAGGGCGCGATCACCGCCGAGATCGGCAGCGACGCCTTCCGCAACGATGACACCGGCGGCCACGCAGCCGTGACCCGTCCGCTGGTGTTCCGCGCACCGGCCAGCGCCAACGGCGTGCTCAGCGCCATCACGACCGAACTGGTCGCGCTCATGGAGTCCAACGGTGGCGACCTCACCGCGGCCAAGGCACGTCTGGCCGCACGCATCGGCGTGACGGCGGACAAGCTGCTGGCCGACCACAACAAGGAAGCCGACAAGGCCATCAAGGCGACCCTGCAGGCGGAGATCGATCAGACCATCGACCTGATCGCCGACTCGGTAGCCGGCGGCGGCGACATCGCCCACGCGCTGCGCGACGGCGTCGCCAAGCGGGTCGCCCTCGACAACATCAAGACCGTGGTGGTGATCTATGCCGAGAACCGCGGCTTCGACAATCTCTACGGCCTGTTCCCGGGCGCCAACGGCATTCCTGGCGTGAACCCCGCCTCGACCGGCACCGTCGAGCCGCAGAAGGACTTCGACGGCTCCGTGCTGCCGGTGCTGCCGCCGACCTGGGGCGGGCTCACCGCGGCAGGGCAAGCCGTGCAGCTGCCGCAGGCCAGCACCGCCAACTGGGCGAACAAGCCGTTCCAGATCGACACCCCGCTCGCGTCTGGCGGCGTCAACGGCAGCGGCGTGGAAATCTCGCAATCCGTCACCACACGCGATCTGGTGCACCGTTTCTACAACAACCAGATGCAGATCAACGGCGGCAAGAACGACAAGTACGCCGCGTTCTCGGACGCGGGCGGCCTGTCGATGGGCTATTACGACGGCAGCCAGATGCAGATGTGGCAGCTCGCCAAGCAATATGTGCTGGCCGACAATTTCTACATGGGTGCCTTTGGTGGCTCGTTCCTGAACCACCAGTACCTGATCTGCGCCTGCGCGCCGCAGTACCCGAACGCCGACGCGGCCACCTCGCCGGCCAAGGCCTCGATCTCCGCGATCGACGTCGACGCCAACGGCAACTTCGTGCGCCTGACCCCCGGCACCGGCAACCCCGCCTCGGTCCTCTCCGGCAAGGCGGTGTACCAGAACGACAGCACGCTGACGCCCAAGGACGCCAGCGGCATGTTCTACGCGGTCAACACCATGCAGCCGGACTACCAGCCGAGCGGCAACAAGCCCGCCGCCACCGATGCCACGGGCCTCTACGCCGACCCCACCAAGGCGACCACGCTGCCGCCGCAGACCCAGGCCACCATCGGCGACCTGCTGAACGCGCGCGGCGTGAGCTGGGCCTGGTACGCCGGTGCCTGGGCCAAGGCCACGCAGGACCCGACCGCCATCTACAACAACACCGTGCCCAACTTCCAGGCGCACCACCAGCCGTTCAACTACTACGCCAACTTCGACCCGGTCACCCAGGCCGCCAACCGCAGCGCGCACCTGAAGGACTTCGACAGCCAGTTCCTGCAGGACGCCGCCGCCGGCAACCTGCCTGCGGTCACCTTCTACAAGCCGCAGGGCAACCTGAACCAGCACCCCGGCTACGCAAGCGTGGCCGACGGCGACAAGCATATCGCCAGCGTGATCGCGCAGCTCCAGCAGAGCCCGCAGTGGAAGAACATGCTGATCCTCGTCACCTACGACGAAAACGGCGGCTTCTACGACCACGCGCAGGTGCCCACCGGCGACCGCTGGGGCCCGGGCACGCGCATCCCGGCGATCCTGGTGTCGCCGTATGCAAAGAAGGGCTTTATCGACCACACGCAATACGACACGGCCTCGGCGCTGCGCTTCATCACCCGCCGCTTTGTCCTGCCGACCCTGCCGGGCCTGCAGCAACGCGATACCGCCCTGCTCGCCAACAAGGGCAAGGCCATGGGCGACCTGACCAACGCGCTGGACTTCACGGCCATGCCGCACTGAGCGCGGATGAAGGCCCGAGGCACTAGCCGAAGCCGAAGCCGAAGCCGAAGCCGAAGCCGGAGGATAGGCCAAGGCCGCCTGCAATGACGAAGGCTGTTGCTCCCTCTCGCACAAGCGCAAGAGGGAGCAAACCGCCTTCGAAGCTGGCTCCGAGGTTAAGCAGTTACAGCCATACCGCGCGGCGTACCGCCAATCAGCTCTCTTCCTTCGGCATCTGCGACACGATGAACTCGTGCTCCTCCGTGTTCAACGTCGACACCCGCCACTCCACCGGCTGCCGGTGGTAGGAAAACGCCACGCGGTGAATGCGCATCAGCGGCGCGCCCGGCTCCACGCCGAGCAATGCCTGCTCCCGCTCCGTGGCCAGCACCGAGCGCAACCGCTCCTCGGTCTGGATCACGTTGACGCCAAACGCTTCCTGGTAAAAGTTGTACAAGGTGTTGGGCCGGCCGCGTAACTGCGCCTCGGTCAGCCCGGCAAACAGCCGCTCCGGCAGCACGATGTCGTCGATCATCACCGGCCGCTCATCCAGCGACAGCACGTTGGTTAGCTGAAACGCGCGCGCGCCGGCCTCCAGCCCAAGCAGCGTGCACACACTCTTGTCGGCCTTGATCTTGCGGAACGACTCCAGCTCCACGGTCGGGTAGCCGCGATGGCCGTCGAGGTGGGCCACCTTGAAGAAGCGGAAGAAATGATCGTCGCGCCGGTGCGTGGCCACGAAGGTGCCCCGCCCCTGGTGCCGGATCAGCAGGTTTTCCGCCACCAGTTCGTCGATGGCCTTGCGCAGCGTGCCGATCGACACGCCGAAGCGTTCGACCAGTTTTTTCTCCGACGGTATCGCCTCGCCGGGTTTCCATTCGCCATCGGCCAGCGCCTGCAATGCATGCCGTTTCACGTCCTTGTAGAGGACGCCACCGGGCGCGGGGATATCTCGTAGGTTGCTCATGGCTTGGTGCTTTTTTTGGATAGTTGGAATGTACCAGAGATTAACTCATACAACTCATACATATGACATAGTTGACACAAATGAATTGAGAACCTATCCTTTGTTCCATCGGTTGCCGCTCACCGCATGCTGCGCCGTAACAAAAACCAAGGAGGAGCAATGATTCACGTAGTGCTGCACGATGCAAAAGACACGGTCGCCGTAGCGGTGGTCGAGGGGATCGAGGCCGGGACCGAGCTGAACGCCTGGATCATGGACGAGGACAAGGTCATCACGGTGGTTGCCAAGCAGCCCATTCCGATTGGCCACAAGGTCGCGCTGCGCGACATGGAAGTGGGCCAGACCGTCTTCAAGTACGGCATCGACATCGGCAAGGTGGTTGCGCCCATCACGGCCGGCGACCACGCCCACGTCCACAACATCAAGACCAAGCGCTGGTAAGCCGCGCCGCGCCCCGTCCCCCAAAACCACATACCGAGAAAACATCCATGTCCGTCATCGACAACCAGACCACCTTCCGGGGCTATCGCCGCGACAACGGCCGCGTCGGCGTGCGCAATCACGTCATCATCCTGCCGCTGGACGACCTCTCCAACGCCGCTGCCGAAGCCGTTGCCGTCGCCATCAAGGGCACGATGGCGATCCCGCACCCGTACGGCCGCCTGCAGTTCGGCCCCGACCTCGACCTGCACTTCCGCACCCTGATTGGCGCGGGCAGCAACCCCAACGTGGCGGCCGTGGTGGTGATCGGCATCGAGGATGGCTGGACCAAGAAGGTGGTGGACGGCATCGCCAAGACCGGCAAGCCGGTGGTGGGCTTTGGCATCGAAGGCCACGGCGACCACGACACCATCATGCGAGCCTCCAAGGCCGCCAAGGAATTCGTGCAGTACGCCACCGGCCTGCACCGCGTGGAGTGCCCGATCAGCGAACTATGGATCTCGACCAAGTGCGGCGAATCCGATACCACCTCCGGCTGCGGCGCCAACCCGACCGTGGGCAACGCCTTCGACAAACTGCATCCGCTGGGCACCACGCTGGTATTCGGCGAGACCTCTGAGCTCACCGGCGGCGAGCATATCGTGGCCGCGCGCTGCGCCAACGACAAGGTGCGCGACGACTTCATGAAGATGTTCAACCGCTACCAGGGCATGATCGACCGCTGGAAGACCACCGATCTGTCCGAATCGCAGCCGACCAAGGGCAATATCGCCGGCGGCCTGACCACGATCGAAGAGAAAGCGCTCGGCAATATCCAGAAGATTGGCAAGAAATGCACCGTGGACGGCGTGCTGGACAAGGCCGAAGAGCCGACCGGTCCCGGCCTGTGGTTCATGGACTCGTCCTCGGCCGCGGCGGAAATGGTCACGCTGTGCGCGGCGTCGGGCTATGTCGTGCACTTCTTCCCGACCGGCCAGGGCAACGTCATCGGCAACCCGATCGTGCCGGTCATCAAGCTGTGCGCCAATCCGCGCACCGTGCGCCTGATGAGCGAGCATATGGACGTGGACTGCTCGGGCCTGCTGCAGCGCGAGCAGACGCTGGACCAGACCGGCGACAAGCTGCTCGAATGCATGATGGCCACCATCAACGGCCGCTGGACCGCCGCGGAAGCGCTGGGCCACCGCGAGTTCGTGCTCACGCGCATCCACGAGTCCGCCTGATGAAACAGGTCTGCATCAGCGAGTTCATGGACGCCGATGCCGTGGCGGTGCTGGACGCTTGCGTCCGGCTGCGCTACGAACCGGGCTGGGTCGACCAGCGCGATGCCCTGCTCGGCGCCTTGGCGCAGACCGATGCGCTGATCGTGCGCAACCGCACCCAGGTCGACACCGAACTGCTCGACGCCGCGCCCGCGCTGCGGGTGGTCGGCCGGCTTGGGGTGGGGCTGGACAATATCGACGTCAAGTCCTGCGAGGCGCGTGGCATCCGCGTGATT
The DNA here is from genome assembly GCF_058809705.1 of Cupriavidus sp. MPR-AND1C. Lineage (NCBI taxonomy): Bacteria > Pseudomonadati > Pseudomonadota > Betaproteobacteria > Burkholderiales > Burkholderiaceae > Cupriavidus > Cupriavidus sp. MPR-AND1C. The sequence continues at coordinate 28,734 of NZ_JBXASU010000027.1, forward strand.
CCGGCCACCGGCGCCAACGCGCGCTCGGTGGCCGAGTATGTGGTCACGACCGCGCTGATGCTGTTGCGCGGCGCCTATCAGAGCGACGCCGCCATGGTGGCGGGAAAGTGGCCGCGCGCGCGCCTGTCGGAGGGCCGTGAGGCACTCGGCAAGACGCTCGGCCTGATCGGTTTTGGCGATATCGGCCGGCTGACCGCGCGGCTTGCGCAGGCACTGGGCATGCAGGTGGTGGCGCACGACCCCGCACTGCCTGGCGATCATCCGGTCTGGCGCGATACCGGCGTGCAGCCGATGAAGCTGGAGGCACTGCTGGCCAGCGCGGATGCGGTGAGCCTGCATGTGCCGCTGGTGCCGGCTACGCGCCATCTCATCAATGCGGAGCGCCTGCGCGGCATGAAGCGCGGCGCGGTCCTCGTCAACACCGCGCGCGGCGGCGTGGTCGACGAGACTGCGCTGGCGGCGGCGCTGCACGAGGGGTTGCTGGCGGGCGCCGCGCTCGATGTCTTCGAAGCGGAACCGCTAGGTGCGGGCGGTATCCTGGCGCACGCGCCGAACCTGGTGCTGACGCCGCATATTGCCGGCGTCAGCTTCGAGGCCAATGTGCGCGTGTCCATGATGATTGCGGACGCAGTCAAGAATGCATTGGGAGTGCAGAGATGACCGCCTTTCGGGCAGAAGAACTGGAACAACTCGCCGCGAACGCGCTGAGAAGCGCGGGTGCCAGCGCGGCGCAGGCAGGCCCCACCGCGCACGCGCTGGTGCAGGCCGACCTCGCCGGGCTGCCGTCGCACGGGGTCTCGCGCGTGCCGATGTATGTGGCGCACCTGCGCCACCAGCGCGTGAACGGGGACGCTCAGCCCACGGTAGCGCGACAGACGCCCGGCACCACGCTGATCGACGCGCAAGGGGGCTTCGCCTTTCCCGCCTGCGCGCAGGCGGTCTCGGCCGCCATCGCCAGCGCCCGCGAATGCGGCATTGGCGCCGGCGTGGTGACCAACAGCCACCACGCCGGCGCCGTGGCCCTGCATCTGGACCCGGTGGCGCAGGCTGGCATGATCGGCATCGCCATGGGCAATTCGCCAGCCGCCATGCCGGCCTGGGGCGGGCGCACGCCGCTGTTCGGCACCAATCCGATCGCGGCCGTGTTTCCTCGCCGGGATGCCGCTCCACTGGTCATCGACCTGTCGCTCTCGGAGGTCGCGCGCGGCAAGATCATGGTCGCCGCCAAGCAAGGCCAGCCCATCCCCCTGGGCTGGGCGCTCGATGCCGATGGCAAGCCCACCACCGATGCGCAGGCCGCGTTGCGCGGCTCGATGCTGCCCGCGGGTGGCGTCAAGGGTGCGATGCTCGCCTTGCTGGTGGAGACATTGATCGTGTCGCTCGCCGGCGCCCACTTCGGCGCGGAAGCCGATTCCTTCTTCGAGGACGCCGGCAACCAGCCACGTATCGGCCAGTTGTTCCTGGCCTTCAATCCGGGCGGCTTCGCAGGCGATGCCGCCTATCATGCCCGCCTCGAAGCCCTGATCGCTGCCATGCTGTCGGACAGCGGCACCCGCCTGCCCGGCACACGGCGCATCGACGCGCACGCCAAGGCGCGCGAGCACGGCATCGAGATCCCCGAAGCACTGGAAAAGGAGTTGCGCAAGCTAGCTCAAGCCTGACCAAAGACTGACCGCACCGCATCCACGGCGCCCGCCAGAAGGCGCCGGTCCCACCAAAGGAGACACCATGCATTGCACCTTCCTCCGGCGCATAGCCGCCCCGTCGCTGTTTGTGCTCACGCTGCTTGCCGGACCGGCCGCAGCCAGCAGCACACCCGCAGCCTTCCCGGCCAAGCCGGTCCGCTATGTCGTTCCGTTTGCGGCAGGGGGCCTCACCGATATCTCGGCGCGACAGGTCGGCCAGTACCTGGCAGAGGAATGGAGGCAGCCGGTGGTAGTGGAGAACAAGCCCGGCGGCAATGCGAATATCGGTGCCGAGCAGGTCGCCCGCGCCAGCGCCGACGGCTACACCTGGCTGGCGGTCACGCTGGCGCATTCATCCAACGTCACGCTGTTTCCCCGCCTGTCATTCAATATGCAGAAGGACCTGGTGCCGGTGGCGCGCATCGCCTCGTCGCCGATGATGGTGGTGGTGCCTGCCAGCTCGCCGATCAAGTCGCTGAAGGATCTGGCGGAAGCGGCGCGCAAGGGCCACCTGACCGCCGGCTCCAGCGGCAACGGCACGCCGCCGCACCTGGCGCTGGCGCTGTTCGAGCGGATCACCAAGACCACCATCACCCACGTGCCCTACAAGGGCGGCACGCCATCCATGACCGACCTGATCGGCGGCCAGATCGACGTGGTGTTCTCCAACTTCCCTGAATCGCTGCAGAACGTCAAAGGTGGCAAGCTGCGCGCCTTGGCGGTGACGACGCGCGAGCGCCATCCGCTGATGCCGGATGTGCCGACGGTGGCCGAAGCCGGCTTTCCCGATCTCATCGTGGAGAACTGGACGGGCCTGATGATGCCCGCCGGCACGCCGCAAGCCGTGATCGACAAGATCGGCAACTCGGTGACCAGCATGCTGGAGGTGAAGGGCGTGCGCGAGCGCATCATCGCCAGTGGATTCACGCCGGCACCGATGGCCAGCGCGGCGTTCACCACCTACTTCAATGGCGAAGTGACACGCTGGGCCAAGCTGATCAAGGAACAGGACATTCACGCCGACTAAGGCACGCGGCGCTTGCGCCTTCAGTCTTCAGTCTTCATCAAGAGGCGGCGTACCCATTGGTGCGGCCTCCGGCGGCCCGCCGCCGCGAATCGCACCGCTTTGCCGGAAATATCCCTTGATGACATCCGTAAATGCCAGGCGTGCATGCGTCGTGCGTTCCAGCAAGCCAACGCGGCGCCGCACGTCGACACCGTCGAGCGGCACCAGGCGCAACAACCTGTCGCCCTCCCAGGTGACGTTGGCCAGCTGCGGCACGATGGACACGCCGAAGCCCTGCCGCACCAGTTCGATGATCGCCTCGTTCGAATTCAGCTGCATGCTCTCGTTCACGGTCACGCCGCACTGGTCCAGCACCTCCTGCACCAGGTTGCCGGTCCACGTGCCCGGCTCGAAACGGATGAATGGCGCCTCGGCAAGCATCTCGCGGCTATCGTCCGGCAGGAAGAAATGCGGGTGGCGCGGCACGATCAGCACCATCGGCTCGGTATATAGCTCGGTCCACACCAGATTCCTTGCCAGCGGGCGCGGCGAGCGCGTGACCACCGCGGCATCCAGGTCGCCGTGTTCCACCTTGAGTGCGAATTCGGCTGAGAGGCCGGCGAAGAGCCGCACGTCCAGACGCGGGTGCTCCTGCTTGATCGCCCACAAGGCGTCGGCGAACGCGCCCATCAGCACCGACACCAGAGCACCGATCGCCACCGTTCCGGAGAGGCCATCCTCTCGTCCGGAGGCAAGTGCTTCATATCGCTGCACCAGCGCTTCGAGTTCCGGCACCAGCGCGCGGCCGGCGGGATTGAGAATCGCCGCGCGCGCATTGCGGTCGAACAGCTGGCAGTTCAGGTCTTCTTCCAGCGCGCGGATCTGCAATCCGACCGCGGCGGGCGTCAGCCCGATCTGCTTGCCCGCCGCCGCGAACGTCCCACACCGTGCCACGGCGAGGAACGTCTTGAGGGTGCGGATGGAAGGCATTGCGGCTCCGGGATGGCAGTGCGGGGAAAGCGGTCGCGCCAGGTCCGGCGCGCGCGAAGAGAAAGAAATTCTTTATCTGGACAAGAGAATTACTAGCTTTTTGCTTGCCGCGCAATCCGGAACAATACGAGCGGACCGCCCGTATCGACAAGCCCCGCAGACACCGCAGCGGCGCACCGAAAACCCTCCCCCAATCGATCCCATGACTACTCTCAACGTTCGTGTATGGCGCGGCAACGAGGACGGCCAATTCGCCTCCTACCAGGTGCCGCGCAGCGCCAGCCAGACGGTACTGGACGTGGTGACCTACATCCAGCGTCACCTCGAGCCGGACCTCGGCTACCGCTTCGCCTGCCGCGTCGGCATGTGCGGCTCATGCGCGATGACCGTCAACGGCAAGGCGCGCTGGAGTTGCCGCACGCACGTCGCCAAGGTCGTGCAGGGCGACGCACTCGAGATCGCCCCGCTGTCGAACCTGCCCGTCATCAAGGACCTTGCCACCGACATGACGGCCTTCTTCGACAAGTGGGCCGCCGCCAAGGGGCAGTTCAAGGGCGCCGCCACGCGCCACGATGCATTCGCCAGCGTCGAGCCCGCCTCCCCCGCGCGCAAGGCCGCGGATGCCGGTATCGAGTGCATCGGCTGCGGCGTCTGCTACGCCTCTTGCGATGTGGTCGGCTGGCGCCCCGATTATCTCGGCCCGGCCGCGATGAACCGCGCGTGGACGCTGGTCAACGATGTGCGCGACGTGGTGGGCACCGAACGCCTGCGCGCCGTTGCGGGCGACGCCGGCTGCCACAGCTGCCATACGCAGGGCTCCTGCACCGAGCGTTGCCCCAAGCAACTTGCGCCGACGGCGGGCATCGCCGGACTCAAGCGCATTGTCGCCAAGGCCGCCATCAAGGGGGAGCTATGAACATGGCCATTTCGGTCGGTACCCAGGCCAGGCTGTGGTACTGGCAGCGCATCAGCGCCATGGTGCTGGCGCTGTGCGTGGTGGGACATCTCATCGTCATCATGGTCGCCGTGCGTGGCGGACTCTCCGGTGCCGAGGTGCTGGCACGCACGCGTGGCAACTGGGCCTTCGGCGTCTTCTACACCTGCTTCGTACTGGCCTGCACGGTGCATGTGCCTATCGGCCTGATGCGGGTGGCAGAGGAATGGCTGGCATGGCGTGCGCGCAGCGTGGTGACGGCGGCATGGCTGTTTGCCGCCGTGCTGGGATTGGCAGGCCTGCGCGCCGTCTACGCGGTGGTGATGCCATGAAGAAAAACGACATGCGCGCGCGCAACCATGCCGCCTATTGGGCCTTCCTGATCCACCGGCTTTCCGGCCTCGCGCTGGCGCTGTTCCTGCCAGTGCATTTCTGGGCGCTCGGCCATGCCATCCGGGGCGAGGCAGCGCTCGACGGCTTCCTGAAACTCACCGACAACCCGCTGTTCAAGGCCGCTGAGTGGGGACTGGTGATCCTGCTCTCGCTGCACATGATGGGCGGCATCCGGCTCCTGCTGATCGAGTTCCGGCCGTGGACGGGCCTGCGCAAGGACTGGGTTGCACTCAGTCTCGGCGCCGGGTTGTGCACCGGGCTGGCCTTCATGCTCTCGCTGTTTTCGTAGGTTCGCAACGATGAGCGCCGCCGGCTGAAGTGGCGCCATTCCCACAACACCAAAGGAGACCACCCATGACGCTTTCCCCGAAGTCCACGAGCCGCCGGCGCTGCCTTGCGCTCTGCCTTGGCACGGCCGCAGTGCTTGCGGCCGGCAGCGCGCAGGCGGATGCATGGCCGACTCGCCCGGTCACCATGATCGTGCCGTTCGCCGCAGGCGGCAGCACGGATGTGCTCGGCCGCGTGATCGGGCAGAAGCTGAGCGAGATGTGGAAGCAGACCGTGGTGGTCGAGAACCGTCTGGGCGCGGGCGGCGCCGTGGGCGCGCAGGTCACCGCGAAGGCGGCGGCCGACGGCTATACGATGATGCTGGCCTCGGGCAGCATGTTCACCGTCAACCCGTTCATCTATCAGCGGCTGCCCTACAGCGCCAAGGACTTCACCTTTATCACCAACGTGGCCAGCGGCCCGATGCTGGTCGTCGTCAACCCCGGTGTGCCGGCCAAGAACCTGAAGGAACTGATCAGCCTGGCGAAGTCCCAGCCGGGCAAGCTCAATTTCGGCTCCGCGGGTACCGGCAGCCAGGTGCACATGGCGGGCGAGGCCTTCGCCGATGCCGCCGGCATCGACATCGCGCACGTGCCTTACAAGGGCGAATCGCTGGCCTACAACGACCTGATGGCGGGTCAGCTGCAGCTGATGGTGGGCAACATCGCGGCGGCCTCGCAGTTTGTGAAGGGTGGCAAGCTACGCGCGCTCGCGGTCACCGGCACCGAGCGCTCGCCCATGCTGCCCGACGTGCCGACTGTGGCTGAAGCCGGCCTCACCGGCATGGAGAGCGTGACCGGCTGGTTCGGCTTCGTGATGCCGGCAGGCACGCCACCGGCGATCGTCAGCAAGGTGCAGCAGGACACGGTCAAGGTGCTGGCGGATCCCGATACCCAGGCACGGCTGCTCGCACAGGGCATGAAGCCGGTCGGCAACACGCCGCAGCAACTAGGCGCGGCCATCGCCACGGAATCGCAGCGATGGGAAAAGATCGTCAGGAACCGCAACCTGACGGCCAACTGAGCGCCAGCCAGACACATCCAAGCCGAGCATCGAGGACAGGCATGAACATTGATCTCTCCCTACTGGAAGACGCGGCCAGGGAACTGTACATCCGCGCGCTGAAGATACTGCCGCCTGACGTCAAGGACGGCATCGCGCAACTGCAGGAGAACGAAACCTCCGCCACCGCGCGCAGCGTCCTGGCCACCATGAGCAAGAACATCCGCATCGCGCAGGAGACCGACAACCTGCTGTGCCAGGACACCGGCGTGCCGATCTACAACATGACGATCGGCACCGGCATCGCGGTCGACGGGCATGCGTTCAAGCAGGCCATACGCCGCGGCTGCGAGCGCGCCACGCGCGAGCACCCGCTGCGCTCTTCCGTGGTACATCCGCTGACCCGCAAGAACAACCACACGTCTTGCGGCATCGAGGTGCCGGTGATCCACATCGACTTCGACGACACGCCCGGGCGCATGACGCTGGCGATGGTGCCCAAGGGCAGCGGCTCGGAGAACAACTCCTTTCTCAAGATGGCGATCCCCGCCGAAGGCATGGATGCCATCAAGACCTTCGTCATCGACAGCGTGATCGCCGCCGGCGGCAAGACTTGCCCGCCGACCATCGTCGGCGTGGGCCTGGGCGGCACATCGGACCTGTGCGTGGCGCTGGCCAAGCGCGCTGCGACTCGCGCGCTCGGCACGCGATGCGCGGACCCGGACGGCGCCGCGCTCGAAGCGGAACTGTCGCGGGCCGTGAACCAGCTCGGTGTCGGCCCGCAGGGCCTGGGCGGCGATGCAACCGCCTTCGCGGTGCATATCGAACTGGCCTCGACGCATATCACGATGAACCCCATTGCCGTCAACATGCAGTGCCATTCCGCGCGGCGCGCTTGTGCCACCTTCACCGCTGACGGCATCAGCTACGGATTCTGACCATGGCGCACTACGAGCTCTCCACGCCCGTGACGGAGGCACAGATCCGTCAACTGCGCGTCAACGACACGGTGACCTTGCAGCGTACGCTGTTCGGCATCCGCGACGCCACCCAGATCCATATGTTCGACCGCGGCCGCACGACGCGCCTTGATCTCCGCGGCCACGCGGTCATCCATACCGCGCCCAATGTGCGCAGGGTGCCGGCCTGCCCGGAGCATCCCGCCGGCTACCAGCCGATCTGCATCGGCACCACCACCTCCGACCGCATGGAGCGCTTCACCCGGCCGCTGATGACGCGCAATGGCGTACGCATGATCGTCGGCAAGGGCGGCATGCGTGAAAGCTCGCTCGATGCATTCCGCGAGTTGGGCGGCGTGTACCTGGCAATCATCGGCGGCACGGCGGCGCTGGAGACCACGTGGATAGAGCAGATCGAGGATGTCGATCTCGACGACCTCAATCCCGAATCGCTGTGGCGCTTCCGCATCCGCGATTTCGGCCCGCTGCTGGTGGCCATGGACAGCCACGGCAACAGCCTCTACACCGCCGTCAAACAGAACACCGCGGACCGGCGCGCCGCCGTGCTGGCCAGCCTGGGAGTGGCAAAGCCATGAAGACCATCGAGCGACTGCAGACTGATGTGCTGATCCTCGGCTCCGGCGGCGCGGGCCTGTTCGCCGCGCTGCATGCGCACCAGCAGGCGCCGGAACTGTCCATCACCGTGGCCGTGAAAGGGCTGCTGGGCAAGTGTGGCTGCACCCGCATGGTCCAGGGCGGCTACAACGTGGCGCTGGCGCAGGGCGACTCCGTCGAGCGCCATTTCATGGACACCGTGGAAGGCAGCAAGTGGCTGTCCGACCAGGACCTGGCGTGGACGCTGGTCACCAAGGCGGTCGAGCGCATCCACGAACTCGAGAACGAACTGGGTTGCTTCTTCGACCGCAACCCGGACGGCACGGTCCACCAGAAGGCATTCGCCGGACAGACCTTCGACCGCACCGTGCACAAGGGCGACCTGACCGGCATCGAGATCATCAACCGCCTGGCCGAGCAGGTCTGGAGCCGCGGCATCAACCGGCTCGAAGAACACCGTGCCGTCGAGCTGATCAAGACGCCGGACGGCAAGTCGTTATCCGGCGTGCTGATGATCGACATGCGCAGCGGCGAATTCGTCTTCGTGCAGGCCAAGGCCGTGCTGCTGGCCACGGGCGGCGGGCCGACCATGTACAAGTTCCACACGCCCTCGGGCGACAAGAGCTGCGACGGCCTGGCGATGGCGCTGCGCGCCGGCCTGCCTCTGCGCGATATGGAGATGGTGCAGTTCCATCCCACCGGACTGCTGGCGGGCAAGGACACGCGCATGACCGGCACCGTGCTGGAAGAAGGCTTGCGCGGCGCTGGCGGCTACCTGCTCAACGGCGACAAGGAACGCTTCATGCACAACTACGATCCGCGCGGCGAACGAGCCACGCGCGACATCGTGTCGCGCGGCATCTATGCCGAAATGCGCGCGGGCCGGACCTCACCCAACGGCGGCGTGTATATCCAGATGGGGCACCTCGGGCCCGACAAGGTGCGCAAGCAGTTCAAGGGCATGGTCGAGCGCTGCGGCGACTGCGGCTTCGACCTCGCCGGCGATCTCGTCGAGGTGGTGCCCACCGCGCACTACATGATGGGCGGCGTGCAGTTCCGCCCCGACTGCGGCACGGAGCTGCACGGCCTGTTTGCCGCCGGCGAGGACACGGGCGGCGTGCATGGCGCGAACCGCCTGGGTGGCAACGGCGTCGCCAACTCAACCGTGTTTGGCGGCATCGCCGGCGACAGCATGGCCGCCTGGACGCGGCAGAACAACGTGCCGCGCGCGCCCGACGAAGCCGCGATCGCCGCTGCCATCGCCGCCATGGAAGCGCCGTTCGGCAAGCCGGCGGGCAGCCTGGAGCCGATCCGCGAGGCGCTGTTCGACTGCATGTGGGAGCACGTCGGCATCATGCGCACGCGCGACGGGCTGCTGCTGGCCCGTCAACGCCTGGCGGAACTGGGGCAGGCGCTGAAGGCAACCGGCGTCGCCGACGGCCATCGCGCGTTCAATGTCACGTGGCACGACTGGATGAACCTCAACAGCCTGATCGTCGTCAGCCAGGTCATCGTGGAAGCCGCCCTGTCCCGCGAGGATTCGCGCGGTGCGCATTTCCGCGAGGATCACCCGGCCACCGGCGACCTGCCCGGGTCCAGCTTCACCGTGGTGCGCCAGCGCGACGGCAAGCTGCAGCTGACCCGCTCTGCGGTGCAATTTACCCGCGTGACTCCGGGGCAGACGATCCTGGAGGGAGCTGCCTGATGTAGCGCGTAGGTGAAGGAGACCCAATGAACAAGAAGAAGACATTGCGCGCAGCGGCATTCGCCGCGATGCTGCTCTGCGTTGGCGGCCTTGCATCGGCCGATAGCCCCCCCGCGCGGCCGATTACCGTTGTGGTGCCTTACAGCCCCGGCGGGGATGCGGACCTGTCGGCGCGCAACCTATCCGCCGGGGTAAGGAACATCACCGGCGAAATCCTGGTCGTCGTCAACAAGGCCGGAGCCGGGGGCGCCATCGGCTCGCAGCTTGTGCGCGACGCCAAGCCAAACGGGCAGACGCTGCTGCTCGGGCGCGTCGGCGCGCAGGCGATCCTGCCGGCGCTGCAGCCCGACCTGGGCTACAAGTGGAATGACTTCACGCTACTCGGTCTGCTGGAGTTGAACCCGGTGGTCTGCGTGGTCAGGACGGCAGCCGCCTACAAGACGCTGGACGACCTGCTCGCCGCCATCCGCAGGCAGCCCGGCAAGCTGAACTACAGCACCTCCGGCCCTGGCACGGTGCTGAACCTGACCACCCAGGCCTTGCTGCAATCGGCGCGGCTCGACAAACAGGCCGTGGTACAGGTCGCCTACAAGGGTGGCGGGGAAGCTACCGCAGCGGTACTCTCCAGCGAGGTCGATTTCACCTGCAACAACCTGACCGCATTGATCGGGAATATCAAGGGCGGGAAACTGCGCGCGCTGGTGACCACCTCGCCGCAGCGCCTGCCTGACCTGCCCGACGTGCCGACCGCAAGCGAGACCGGCCATCCCAGGCTAGAAGCGCTCAACGGCTGGAGCGCGCTGTATGGCCCGCCTGGCATGGACCCGAGCCTGGTGGAAAAATGGGCGACGGTGCTGCCGAAGGTCGCGAGCGATCCGCAGTGGAAGACCGGGGTCCTGACCATTGCCTCGATCCCCATGGTCATGTCGCCATCCGAGACGCACAAGTTTGTCGAAGCCCAGGTGGCAATGTACGAGCAACTGGGCAAGTCCCTCAACATCCAGCTCAAATAGGAACTCCAATGGCGAAGTCCCATCGCGGCGCCGATGCGCTGGCAGGCACGCTGGCCAAGGCCGGCGTCAGGCGCATATTCACCTTGTCGGGCAATCACATCATGCCGGTGTTCGATGCCTGCCTGGAAGCGGAAATCGCGTTGATCCACACGCGGCATGAAGCCGCCACCGTGCACATGGCCGATGCGTGGTCGCGTATCACGGGAGAAGTCGGCATGGCGATGGTCACCGGCGGGCCCGGTCACGCCAACGCGGTATCCGCGCTCTACACCGCGCAGATGTCGGAGGCGCCGCTGGTGCTGCTGTCGGGCCATGCGCCGAACAGCCAGCGCGGCTTTGGGGCCTTCCAGGAAATGCGGCAAGCCGAGATGGCCGCACCAGTCACCAAGGCGTCGTGGGCCAGCGCCAGCGCTGACACCGTTGCTGCCGATATCGCGCTGGCCATGCGCATCGCGCAATCCGGGCGGCCCGGCCCGGTGCACTTGAGTCTGCCCACCGACGCATTGGAGAATGCCGTGACCCGTGCTGGCGAGCCTGCCTCGATCGCTGCGCCGCAGGAGGCGCCTGCGTTCGATGCGCGGACCGCGTCCGAGGTGCTGGCGGCATTGGCAGCGGCAAAGCGCCCGCTGATCCTCGCCGGCCCCGCCTGGCTCACCGCAAGCGGGCGCAGCCGCACCGCGGAGCTGGAAGCGCGCACCGGCATTCCCGTCGTCGGCATGGAAAGCCCACGTGGCAATAACGATCCGAGCCTTGGCGCGTTCGGGCAGATGCTGGCGCAGGCCGACTGCATATTGCTGCTGGGCAAACGCCTCGACTTCACGCTGAAGTTCGGCCGCCCCCCCGCCTTCGCTGCCGACTGCAACTTCCTGCAGATCGATGCGGACGATGCCGAGCTTGAGCGCAGCCGCCGTGCGGCTGGCGCCCGCGTGCTGCTCGCGCGGCGCGCGGATGTCGGCAGCGCCATCGCGCAGCTGCTCGCCTGCGCGACCGGCAGGGAGCAGCATTGCGCATGGCTTGAGGATGTGAAGGCTGCCATCCGCTATCGTCCCGAAGCATGGAAAACCGCATCGTCGAGGGGCGCGCTGCACCCGGCCCAGGTCTGTAGCCCCCTGCAGCCGATCCTGGAAAGTCATCCGGAGGCGGTGCTGGTCTCCGACGGTGGCGAATTCGGGCAGTGGGCGCAAGCCTGCCTGCAAGCACCGCACCGCGTCATCAACGGGCCGGCGGGCGCCATCGGCAGCGCCCTGCCAATGGCACTGGCGGCGCGCTTGGCCAATCCGGACGCGCCGGTCATCGCCATGATGGGCGATGGCACCACGGGCTTTCATATCGCTGAGTTCGACACAGCGGTCCGCTACGGCCTGCCCTTCGTCGCCGTGGTCGGCAACGACGCGCGCTGGAACGCGGAGTACCAGATCCAGCTCAACAGCTACGGCAAGGACAGGCTGGTGGGATGCGAACTGCTGCCCACGCGATACGACCAGGTCTGCGCGGCATTTGGCGGATACGGTGAATTCGTGCAGGCGCCGGAGCAGTTGTTGCCGGCCGTGCAGCGCGCCATTGCATCGGGCCGGCCGGCCTGCGTCAATGTGCGAATGGAAGGGGTGCCCGCACCGGTCGTGGCACGCGAGTGAAAAGCGCGGCGCGCCGGGCCTTATCCCAGCGCGCTGCGATAAATCAGGCCGAAGCCTGCGGAGATCAGGATGGCCCATACGACGCGGATAACCTTGTCCGGCGCGATACGCCGGTGCAGCCAGCCGCCCATGAAGTAGCCGGCGATGGCGCACGGCATCAGCATCGCCGCCAGCGCGAAGATCGCGGTATTGGCATAGAGTCCCGCTACCGCGAAAAGGATCAGCCTGCCGAACGCAGTCAGCACGATCAGCGTGCTGGTAGTGGCCCGCAACTGCGCGGCGTCCCGCAACCGTCCAGCCAGGTAGATTGTGTACAGCGGACCGCCGGTACCGAACATCGCGGTCAACATGCCCCCTACTACGCCGAATGGCACCGACAGCCGCGGATCCAACTCGCTGAAGCCGCGCTTGAACAGCAGGTTCCACGCGGGATACAGCAGCACGAACAAACCGAGCAACAGCAGCAGCGGACGCTCGGGCGCGAACATCAGCAGCGCCAGGCCCGAGATCATGCCCACCAGCACGCTCGGCATCAGCCTGCGCAACTCGCCCACATGCACGTGGCTACGGCTGCGCATGCCCAGCAGGGTTCCCGCGACAAGATCGAAGAACAGGATCATCGGCACCGCGGTGCGCAGCGGAACGATCTGCGTGAGCAGCGGCATCGCCATGATGGAAGAGCCGAAGCCGGTGAGCCCGAAGATCGTATAGGCCCACAGCACGATCGGCACCAGGCAGGCGAGTTGGAGGGGCGTCAGCTGGGTCTGCGACAGCAGGAGTTCGATCAGCAAAATAGGCGGGCAAGGAGCAATGCGGGGGGCAGTTCCATCATAGGAGGCAACTCCTTGCCGAGTCAACTAGCTCATCTATATGATTTGACGAAAACGGCAACAGGCACGAGATGGCTATCGGCCCTGCCGCGCGCGGAGGCACAATACGGCGGTCTTACGGGCATCGAAAGCGGGAAATAAACATGGAACTTCGGCAGCTGCGCTACTTCGTGCAAGTGGTGGAACTGGGCAGCATGGGGCAGGCAGCCCAGAAGCTGGGCGTGGTGACCTCGGCATTGAGCCAGCAGATCAGCCGGCTCGAGAACGAGCTATCGACCCGTCTGCTGCAAAGGACCTCGAGCGGGGTCGTGCCCACCGACGCCGGCCTGGCCTTCTGGCGGCAGGCGCAACTGGCGATCCGCCACGCCGACGACGCCGTGCGCGCCGCGCAGTTGGCACGCCTGTCCGGCCATGTCAGCGTGGGCATGGCGCCGAGTACGATCGCCGTGCTCGGCTTGCCCTTCATGCTGGCCATGCGCGAGCGCTACCCCGATATCCGGCTGCATCTGATCGAGAACCTGTCCGGCAACCTGGCGTCGATGATCGGCGCGCGGCAACTCGACCTCGCCATACTGTTCCAGGTCGAAGGTACCCAGCGCTGGAGCGTGGTGCCGCTGCTCGACGAGCGGCTGTTCGTCATCGCCAAGGAGGGGCTCCCCGGATTGCCAGTGGCTGCCCCCGTGCAGCTCGAGCAACTTGGCAACCTGCCGCTGATCCTGCCAAGCAGCCCACACGGCTTGCGCGCCTTGCTCAATGCCGCGTTTGCGCGCAGCCGGCATCCGCTCAACGTCATTGCCGAGATCGACGGCCTGGCGATGCTGATGGATGCGGTGCGCGCCGGCCTCGGCGCCACCATCCAGCCTGGCGCGGCGGTGGCCCGGCTGATCGGCGAGCCGCTGCGCATGATGGAAATCGCAGACAGCAGCAGCACCGGCACGGTCCATCGGCCCAACCTGCTGGTCAGCCTCTGCGACGAGGAACTCTCCCCGGCCGGGCTGGCGGCCCGCACCGTGCTGGCCAGCGTGACCCGCGCACTGGTCGAGGACGGGCGCTGGCCCGGTGCCACTCTTCACAAAGCCTGAAGACCCCATCCCGGAACGTGACTGGCGCCGGCCTGTGGCGCTACGTACAGTCTTGCCAGCCCCGCCAATTCCAATTACCAGAACGTTCCCGCAGGAGACAAGATGAAGTCCACCGCACGCTGCGCCGTGATCGCCAGCATCCTCGGCACCGCCCTCATGTCGGCAGGTATCGTCGCGTTCGCGGCGGACAACTGGCCCGCCAAGCCGATCTCGCTGGTCGTCCCGTTTGCCGCCGGCGGCACCACCGACATCATCGGCCGCACCATCGGCCAGAAGCTCGGTGAAGCGTTGCGCCAACCGGTGGTGGTCGACAACCGGCCCGGCGCTGGCGGCACGCTCGGCGCCGCCAACGTGGCAAGGGCGCAGGCCGATGGCTACACCTTCCTGCTCGCCACCATCGCACACACGATGGCGCCCGGCATCTACAAGACGCTCCCCTACGACTTCACCAAGGACCTCGACCCGATCGGCATGGTCGCGCTGACGCCCAACGTGTTGCTGGTCAACCAGTCTATCCCGGCCAGGTCCGTGCCGGAACTGATCGCCTACATCAAGGCGCATCCGGGCAAGGTCAACTACGGCTCCGCCGGCATCGGCAGCACCGAGCACCTCTCCGGCGAGCTGTTCCGCTCGATGACGGGCACCGACATCGCCCACGTGCCCTACAAGGGCGGCGCCCCGATGATGACGGACCTGATCGCCGGGCAGATCCAGATGGCCATCGAAACCAGCCCCTCCGCCGCGCCCCACGTGCGCAGCGGCAAGGTGAAGGCGCTCGCTGTCACCACTGCAAAACGGTCATTCGCCTACCCCGGCGTCCCGACGCTCGACGAGAGCGGCGTCAAAGGATTCGAGGTAACAACGTGGTACGCGCTGATGGCGCCGCGTGGCACGCCGCCTGCGATCGAGCAGCGGGTGATCACCGAGCTGGCAAGAGTCTTGAAACTGCCCGAGGTGCAGAAACGCTTCGAGGAGCAAGGCGTAACGGCAGGCGATATGGCGCCGGCAAGGTTGGCCGGGTTTATTCGTTTGGAGACCACCAAGTGGACCAAGGTGGCCAAGGACTCGGGGGCGACCGCGGAGTGAAGCGCGGGGGCCTTCGAGGGGCCAACGAACAAAAAAACCCGGAAATCATTGATTCCCGGGTTTTTTTGTGCCGGTGCAGGCCGTACCGATTGTGTCGGCCTGGGATGGCTAGGATGCTCCAGAACGGTTAGAACGGAATATCGTCGTCCATGTCTTCAAAGCCATTCGACGGAGCCTGCTGCTGGCGACGCGCGCCACCGGCACCCTGCTGGCCACCGGCAGCCTGGCCGCCACCACTGCGCGCACCGCCGCCGTAACCACCGCCGCCCGACGATTCGCGGCCACCACCGTAGCCACCGCCGCCACCGCCCATGTCGTCGCCACCGCCACCGCCGCCGCCCATGCCCTGGCGCGAGCCCAGCATCTGCATTTGCTCAGCCACGATCTCGGTGCTGTACTTTTCCGCGCCGGACTGGTCGGTCCACTTGCGGGTGCGGATGCGCCCTTCGATATAGACCTGCGAGCCCTTGCGCAGGTACTGGCCGGCGATCTCGGCCAGCTTGCCAAAGAAGGCGATGCGGTGCCACTCGGTGGCTTCCTTCATCTCGCCGCTGGTCTTGTCCTTGTAACGATCGGTGGTCGCCAGGCGGATGTTGCTCACGGCGTCGCCGCTGGGCAGGTAGCGGGTTTCCGGATCCGCGCCCAGGTTGCCGACGAGGATGACTTTGTTGATCGATGCCATGTGAATGTTCTCCCAGGGCCACGCCCTCTGCTGCAAGCGGCGTGGCGATGCCTTGACTGTTGACTGATGCGTAAACGAATAACGCGCCCCCGGCCAAGAAGTCGGGCGCGCGGTCATGCTAGTGCCTAATTACGGCAAAAAGCTATACGAAGTGATGCGGGCAGCCCTTGCGGACCGATGACCGCGGGCTGCCAACTTCAGGCAGCGACGGCCTGGGCACTGCTTTTCCGGGCCGGCGGCGACTTCATGTTCCAGGCGATTATAAGCCAGAGGAGGAGCACCACGGCGCAGCCGATGAAGACCGCGCTGCGGCCTTCGTGCTTGAGCAGCCAGCCGCCCACGGCGCCCCCCAGGAACAGGCCCATCGCCTGCGTGGTGTTGTAGATGCCAAGCGCCGCCCCGCGCGCGGCGGCGGCGTAGCGCGATACCAGCGAGGGCTGCATGGCTTCGAGCACGTTGAAGGCCACGAAAAACAACAGCAGCACGCCCACGATGCCCCACAGGCCGTGCACGGCGGCAAACAGCAGCTGCACCGCGGTCATCAGGCCGACCGCGCCGAGCAGCACGGGGCGTACCTTGCCATAACGCTCGGCGGCCATCATCGGCCCGAGCATCAGCACGAAGGACACCAGCACCACCGGCAGGTAGACCTTCCAGTGCTGGTCCAGCGGCATGCCGGCATCGCTGAGCATGGCCGGCACCACCATGAACATGGCCACCTGCGACGCGTGCAGTGCCAGCACGCCCACGTTCAGGCGGATCAGGTCGGGGTTGAGCAGCACGCTGCGAAACGGCAGCCGCACGGGATGCGGCGGCGGCGGGGTGGGCACCAGGAACAGGGTCACCAGGATGGCGACCACGCCCAGCAGCGACATCAGCGTGAAGATCCCGGGCATGCCGATGCTGTGCAGCAGCGGCGAGGCAATCACCAGCGACAGCGCGAAGGTCAGGCCGATGCTGCCGCCCACCATGGCCATGGCCTTGGTGCGATGCTGCTCGCGGGTCAGGTCGGCGATGCAGGCCGTGATGGCAGCGGAGATCGCGCCCATGCCTTGCAGCGAGCGGCCGATGATGATGCCGGACAGCGTGTCGGAGTTGGCCGCCACCAGCCCGCCGGCGACAAACAGCAGCAGGCCCGCCACCATCACCGGCTTGCGGCCGACGCGGTCGGACAGCCAGCCCAGAGGAATGTGCAGGAAAGCTTGCATCAGGCCGTAGATGCCCATGGCCAGGCCCACGCGCTGGGCGTCGTGCCCATCGGGCAGGCCATGCGCGTACTCGGCGAACACGGGCAGGATCAGGAACAGGCCCAGCATGCGCAGCGCAAAAATACTGGCGAGCGAAATGCTGGCCCGCACTTCCATGCCGGTCATGCGGTCGCGCCCGGCAGCGGGCTGAACCTTGGAATCGTCGGCCTTGGCCGCATCTTGGGAGGAGCTATGGATCGACGGCATTGCGATCGTGGGGAATTTCTATGACGGATTGCCGGGTCGTGCACCGCGCACGCACCGCATCACCCCAATGCTGACGGGGCGGCGACAACTTCGATCCATGGCCGGAGCGGAAGTTGCGGCGCTTCTGCCACCGTTGCTGCAGGGCGCAGTCTAATGGCCCAAGCAACCCCCGGAAACCGAAGTTCGGTATATTAACAGGTTTGCTCCGCTGCGCTTTCGGCTCCAAATCGGACACTGCGGGACACCGCGAGCCCCGGCACGGGCCGGCAAAAGCCGGCCTGTGACTGGCTGAAGCCGGTCGCAGCTCTGCTGGCATGCATTTTTTCTTGAAATTCCGTGAGACCCGGCCTGTCGACCCGACCGGCGGCCCCGCCTGGCGAAGACAATCGGTATATGGAAGAAATTAGAATCCGTGGTGCCCGTACCCACAACCTGAAGAACATCAATCTCGATCTGCCGCGCAACAAGCTGATCGTGATTACCGGGCTGTCCGGATCGGGCAAGTCCTCGCTCGCCTTCGATACCCTGTACGCGGAGGGCCAGCGCCGCTACGTGGAGTCGCTGTCGGCCTACGCGCGCCAGTTCCTGCAGCTGATGGAAAAGCCGGACGTCGACCTGATCGAGGGGCTATCGCCCGCGATCGCCATCGAACAGAAGGCAACCAGCCACAACCCGCGCTCAACCGTGGGCACGGTCACCGAGATCCACGACTACCTGCGGCTGCTGTTCGCGCGCGCCGGCACGCCTTACTGCCCCGACCACAACCTGGCGTTGCAGGCGCAAAGCGTCTCGCAGATGGTCGACGCCGCGCTGGCGCTGCCGGAAGACACCAAGCTGATGATCCTGGCGCCGGTGGTGGCCAACCGCAAGGGCGAACACTCCGACCTGTTCGACACCATGCAGGCGCAGGGTTTCGTGCGCTTTCGCATCCGCTCCGGCGGCGGCACCACGCATGAGGCACCGGCGGTGGTCTACGAGGTGGATGCGCTGCCCAAGCTGAAAAAAACCGAGAAGCATTCCATCGACGTGGTGGTGGATCGCGTCAAGGTGCGCCCGGACATCAAGCAACGACTGGCGGAATCGTTTGAGACCGCGCTGCGCCTGGCCGACGGCCGCGCCATCGCGCTGGAGATCGACACCAGCCAGGAGCACGGGTTCAGCTCCAAATTTGCCTGCCCGATCTGCTCGTACTCGCTGCAGGAACTGGAGCCGCGGCTGTTCTCGTTCAACAACCCGATGGGCGCCTGCCCGAGCTGCGACGGCCTGGGCCAGATCACCTTCTTCGACCCCAAGCGGGTGGTGGCCTTCCCTAACCTGTCGCTGGCCTCGGGCGCCATCAAGGGCTGGGACCGCCGCAACCAGTTTTACTTCCAGATGCTGCAAAGCCTGGCGGCCTACTACGGCTTCGAGCTCGATACGGCCTTCGAGGACCTGCCGGCCGAGGTGCAGGAAGTCGTGCTGCACGGCTCGGGCGACGTGGAGATCCCGTTCACCTACATGAACGAACGTGGCCGCACCACGGTGCGCGAGCATGCCTTCGAGGGCATCATTCCCAACCTGGAGCGCCGCTACCGCGAGACCGACTCCATCGCGGTGCGCGAGGAGCTCGCCAAGTACCAGAACAACCAGGCCTGCCCCGCCTGCCACGGTACCCGCCTGCGCACCGAGGCGCGCCACGTCAAGCTGGGCGAAAACGACCAGGCGCGCGCCATATACGAAATCAACGGCTGGCCGCTGCGCGACGCGCTCACCTATTTCCTGACGCTGGACATGCACGGCGCCAAGCGCGAGATCGCCGACAAGATCGTCAAGGAAATCAGCGCGCGCCTGAACTTCCTCAACAACGTGGGCCTGGATTACCTGTCGCTCGAGCGCAGCGCCGACACGCTGTCGGGCGGCGAGGCGCAGCGTATCCGGCTGGCGTCGCAGATCGGCTCCGGCCTGACCGGCGTGATGTACGTGCTGGACGAACCTTCCATCGGCCTGCACCAGCGCGACAACGACCGCCTGATCGGCACGCTCAAGCACCTGCGCGACATCGGCAACTCCGTGCTGGTGGTGGAGCACGACGAAGACATGATCCGCGCCTGCGACTACGTGGTCGACATCGGCCCGGGCGCCGGCGTGCACGGCGGCATGATCGTGGCCGAAGGCACGCCGCAGCAGATCGAGCAGTCGGCCAATTCGCTCACCGGGCAGTACATGTCCGGCGCGCGCCGCATCGAGGTGCCGAAAGAGCGTGCCGCGCCCGACGAGGAAAAGCTGCTGCGCATCATCAACGCAACCGGCAACAACCTGCGCAACGTCAGCGCCGAGATCCCGGTGGGCCTGCTCACCTGCGTGACCGGCGTGTCCGGCTCGGGCAAGTCGACGCTGATCAATGACACGCTCTACCACGCGGTGGCGCGCCACCTGTATGGCTCCACGGCGGAGCCGGCCGCGCACGACCGCATCGACGGACTGGAGCATTTCGACAAGGTCATCAACGTCGACCAGAGCCCGATCGGCCGCACCCCGCGCTCCAACCCCGCTACGTACACCGGCCTGTTCACGCCGATCCGCGAGCTGTTCGCGGGCGTGCCCTCTGCCAAGGAGCGTGGCTACGATCCGGGCCGCTTCTCGTTCAACGTCAAGGGCGGGCGCTGCGAGGCCTGCCAGGGCGATGGCGTGATCAAGGTCGAGATGCATTTCCTGCCGGACGTGTACGTGCCTTGCGACGTCTGCCATGGCAAGCGCTACAACCGCGAAACGCTGGAGGTGCTCTACAAGGGCAAGAACATCCACGAAGTGCTCGACATGACGGTAGAGCACGCGCACGAGTTCTTCCTGGCGGTGCCTGTCGTGCGGCGCAAGCTCAAGACGCTGCTGGACGTGGGCCTTGGCTATATCCGGCTGGGCCAGTCCGCCACCACGCTCTCGGGCGGCGAGGCGCAGCGCGTCAAGCTGTCGCTGGAGCTGTCCAAGCGCGACACCGGCCGTACGCTCTACATCCTGGACGAGCCCACCACGGGCCTGCACTTCCACGATATCGAGCTGCTGCTCAAGGTCATCCACAAGCTGCGCGACCAGGGCAACACCGTGGTCATCATCGAGCACAACCTGGACGTGATCAAGACCGCGGACTGGCTGCTCGACATGGGCCCGGAGGGCGGCGCGGGCGGTGGCCAGGTAATCGCCAAGGGCACGCCGGAAACGGTGGCGGCAAGCCGCGCGAGCTTCACCGGCAAGTACCTGGCGCCGCTGCTAGAGCGCAGCTGACCACGGTGCGCAAGCGCTTCCGCCCCATCCTTTGCGCCTGGCAATGCGCGCTGCTGCTCGGCTGCGCCGCCGTTGCCGGCCCGGCCGTGGCGCAGGCCACCGTCACGCCGATCGACCTGGCCGCGCCGGCGGCACGAGCGCTCGATGAACCTGCAGCGCCAGCGGCATCCGCCCCGCCCGCGCAAGCGGCCCGGGAGGCCAGCGCCGCCGCCAGCGCTGCCCAGATACCTGCCAAGGCGAGCGGCGCTGTATCCGGCAATCTGGCGCTGACGCTGGGCGTCGCGGCCGTGCTTGTGGCCATCGCCGCGATGCTGCAGCGCGCGCGCCGCAGACGCCGCCCGCCTTGCTCGAAGTAGGCCTGCGCGGCGCCTTGCATTCGACCTTGCCCGGCCTACCATAGACTGCGGAAGGCCGCGCCTCTTGAAGCCCTTTCCGGGGCTGGCACAGGCCAATGCAGGAGCACGGCCATGGAACTCACCGTAGTGCCGATCGCCAAGCCCGAGGCGACCAACTTCATTTTCGGGCAATCGCACTTCATCAAGACCGTGGACGACATCCACGAGGCGCTGGCCAGCGCGGTGCCGGGCATCCGCTTTGGACTAGCGTTCTGCGAGGCCTCGGGCAAGCGCCTGGTGCGCTGGTCCGGCACCGACGAGGCGATGATCGACCTGGCGTGCCAGAACGCGCTGGCAATCGGCGCCGGTCACTGCTTCCTGCTGTTCCTTGGCGACGGCTTCTATCCGGTCAATGTGCTCGCGACCGTGCGCGCGGTGCCGGAGGTATGCCGCATCTATTGCGCCACGGCAAACCCGACCGAGGTGGTGGTAGCACAGACCGCGCAGGGGCGCGCGGTGCTTGGCGTGGTGGATGGCGCTTCGCCGCTCGGGCTGGAAACCGAGGCTGACATTGCCTCGCGGCGAAACCTGCTGCGGGAGATCGGCTACAAGCTATAGCCCTCCCTAGTGGCTCACTAGTGGCTTCTCAGTGCGCCTGCGCAGACGGCACCGCCCTGGCCGGGGGCTCGCCATCGTCTTCCTTCATGCGGCTGCGGTTAAGCACGCCAGCCTCTTCCAGCACCGTGTACGCGGTGGCGCAGAACAATGAGTTCAGGCGCTTGAGATCGCTGATCACGTCAAGGTGCAGCGAGCTGGTCTCGATGCTCTCGGCGGTCTGCACGGCAATGCGCTGCAGGTGGGTACGCGCGTACTGGCGCTCCATCTCGCGGAAGGTTGCCTTCTCCGCCATCAGCTGCTGCGCGCTTTTCAGGTCGCCGGAGAGAAAGACCGACAGCCCGAGCCGCAGGTTGGCCACCACGCGCGCGTGCATCTGCGAGATCTCCTGCATGCCCGCTTCCGAGAAGGCCAGGTTGTGTGCGATCTTCTTTTCGCGCGCGTCCTGCAGGATGCGCTCGATGATGTCGCCGGCGTGCTCGAGGTTGATGGTGAGCGAGATGATCTCCGTCCAGCGCCGGCCGTCGCGCTCATCCAGCGCCTCCAGGCTGATCCGGGTCAGGTAGAGCTTGATCGCGGTGTAGAGATCGTCCACCTCGTCGTCGATGCGGCAGGTGGCGGTAGCGAGCTTGGCATCGTTGGTGCGCAACACGCGCAGCATGTTGTCCAGCATCTGCTCGATGCGGTCGCCGATGCGCAGCACCTCGCGCGCGGCATTGGACAGCGCCAGCGCCGGCGTGGGCAGCGCGGCGGGATCGAGGTGACGCGGGGTGACCTGGCTGTCGCCGGTGTTGCGCCCGGGCAGCACCGCCTCGCACAGGCGCGCCAGCGGACCGGTGGCGCCCAGCAGCAGCACCGCCAGCGCCACATTGAAGAGCAGGTGGAAATTCACGACCAGCCGCTGCGGATCGGCATCGACCAGCGCCAGCAGGTGTTCGGCCTGCCCCAGCAAAGGCAGCGCGATCACGCAGCCGAGCAGGCGCGATAACAGATTGCCCAGCGTGACGCGCTTGCCGGGCTGGTTGTTGCCCGAGGTGGTCAGCAACGCGGAGATACCCGAGCCCAGGTTGGCGCCCAGCACCAGCGCCATCGCCACATGCAGGGACACCACCCCGGCCGAGGCCAGCGCCCCGCAGAACAGCACCACCGCCAGGCTCGAATAGCAAAGGATGGTCAGCAAGGCGCCAATCAGCATGTCCAGCGTTGGGTCTCCGGTGAGCGTGCCGAACAACACCTTGACGCCGGCCGCTTCCACCACGGGGCGGGTGGCAATGGAGATCAGTTCCAGCGCCAGCGTGATCAGCCCCAGGCCGATCAGCACGCGGCCCACGTGGCCAGGCTTGTTGCCCTTCCAGGACAGATGCAGGATCACGCCAACGAAGATCAGCAGCGGCGACAGCCAGGACAGGTCCAGCGAGAATACCTGCACCATGATGGCGGTGCCGACGTTGGCGCCCAGCATGATGGCCAGCGCCGGGGCCACGGCAATCAGGCCCTGGCCGACGAAGGAACTGACGATGACGGCGGTCGCGTTGCTGCTCTGGACCAGGCCGGTCACGCCAAGGCCGGCGGCAAAGGCCGTGAACCGGTTGGAAATGCTGGACGAAAGCACGTGGCGCAGGTTGGCGCCATACACGCGCAGGATGCCGACCTTGACGATGTTGGTGCCCCACACCAGCAGCGCCACGCCGGAAAGCAAATGAAGTAGTACGCCCATGCTGCGCCCTTATGCCCTTATGTGACCGGTGCCTCCATTGCGGATCGCAAGATTTCGCCCGGCCATCGTATCGTTGTCAATGGGGCATTATGCGCCCGCGGGCATGTGTGGGCAACGCCATGTCCACGCGGTGGAAATGGCCGCAAGCCCAATGCGCAGGCCGCTCGCGCCGGACGTGGCAAGTGCTGTGCGGCGATGCCGCCACGGCCTCGGCAGCGCGAGCGCCAGGCGCGGTGCCCGCGCCGCTCGGCGATCGGCCGTCAATGCGTGTCAATGCCCGTCAAAGCGGCAAACCGTGAACAGCGGCAGGCCGCTATCCAGCAGGTGGCGCGAGCCGCCGAGCTCGGGCAGGTCGACGATGGCGGCGCCTTCCACCACGGTGGCGCCCAGCCGCTCGAGCAGCTTGCGGCCAGCCATCATCGTGCCGCCCGTGGCGATCAGGTCGTCCACCAGCAGCACGCGCTCGCCCGGCTTGCAGGCATCGGCGTGGATCTCCACCGTGGCGCTGCCGTACTCCAGCTCATATTCCTCGGCCACGGTCTCGAACGGCAGCTTGCCCTTCTTGCGGATCGGCACGAAGCCCAGGTTCAGCTCGTACGCCACGATGGCGCCCAGGATAAAGCCGCGTGCGTCGATGCCGGCCACCACGTCGAGCTTGGCGTCCATGTAGCGGTGCACAAAAACGTCGATCAGCACGCGCAGGGACTTGGGATCCTGCAGCAACGGCGTGATGTCGCGAAACATCACGCCGGGCTGCGGCCAGTCCGGCACGGTACGGATGCGTTCGCGCAGGTAGTGGGTAACGTCGCCAAGGGCGGACGACTGGATCGTGGTATTGGGCATGGGGACTCGTTCGGGCAGCCCGCCAAATCGGCAAGCTGGATGCGGTAATGGGTTACCACCCGGGCTGCCGCAAACGGCAACACAATGGGCAACGCCTGGGCGGACGGCACGCTTTGCGGCGCGCCCCCACCGGGACACCCGTAACCATACAGGAGACAGCGATGGCGAAAAAGATCTTGATGCTGGTCGGCGACTACGCCGAAGACTATGAAACCATGGTGCCTTTCCAGGCACTCCAGATGGTGGGCCATACGGTCCATGCGGTGTGTCCGGACAAGGCGGCCGGCGCCAGCTGCCCAACCGCCATCCATGATTTCGAGGGCGACCAGACCTATAGCGAAAAGCGCGGCCACAACTTCGCGCTGAACGCGAGCTTTGCCGATGTGGATCCGGCGGCCTACGACGGGCTGGTCATTCCGGGCGGGCGCGCCCCGGAATACCTGCGCCTGAACGAGCGGGTGCTGGAGATCGTGCGGCACTTTGCCAGCACCAATAAGCCGATCGCCGCGGTGTGCCACGGCGCCCAGCTGCTAGCCGCGGCCGGCGTGCTGGAAGGCCGGACCTGCTCGGCCTATCCGGCCTGCGCGCCCGAAGTGCGCCTGGCGGGCGGAAAGTATGCCGACATTCCGGTCGATCAGGCCTACACCGATGGCAACCTGGTAAGCGCACCGGCCTGGCCCGCGCACCCGGCATGGCTGGCGCAGTTCCTTGCCGTCCTGGGCACCAAGATCGTACATTAGAGGCTTCCGAACGCGGCCCGCGAGCCTGCCCAGGGCGATCGCGGGCCGTCAAGCACGGGAGTTCTTGTATGTGTGAAATCTTCATCCGGGCCACCCCGCAGTCGTACCAGGGCCAGTCCCGCTCGCTCCGGCTGCATGGCGTAGCCACCAGCATCCGGCTGGAAAGCCTGTTCTGGGAAGTGCTCGAAACGCTGGCGCGCCGCGACGGCATGAGCGTGGGCCAGCTCATCACCCGGCTGCACGACGAACTGGTGGCCTATCGGGGCGAAGCGGCGAACTTCACGTCCTTCCTGCGCGTATGCTGCCTGCGCTACCTGATGCTGCAAGGCGAAGGCCGCATTCCCGCCGACCCGCGCATCCCGATCGGCTCGCTCGATGCGCGCTCCGTGCTGGAGGGCCTGCCGCCATCGTGGGCGGAAGAGGCGCACGCCGGCAGCCGCGTGGCGGCATGAACCCGAACTTGCGGCGCCACTGAGCGCATAGCGCAGGCTCAACCGGCCAGCATGCGCGCCTCGGCCGCTTCCAGCGCCTCTGGCTGGCCGCGCAAGACCACGATATCGCCCGGCTCCAGTACGGTATCGGGCTCTGGATCGAACGCGCGGATGCCACGCCGGCGCACCGCCGTCACCTCCACCCCGATACGGTCCAGCCCGAGCGCGCCGAGGCGCCGCCCCACCGACGTGGCCTCCGGGCCGAGCGAAATGGAGTGCAGCCGCACGGACTCTC
The DNA here is from genome assembly GCF_058809705.1 of Cupriavidus sp. MPR-AND1C. NCBI lineage: Bacteria > Pseudomonadati > Pseudomonadota > Betaproteobacteria > Burkholderiales > Burkholderiaceae > Cupriavidus > Cupriavidus sp. MPR-AND1C. Next base: position 54,365 of record NZ_JBXASU010000027.1, read on the forward strand.
GCTCCACCATGTCTTCCTCGTCGTCGCGGCCGTGGAAGTAGCCGCGCAGCAGGCTGTAGCGCGCATCGCGCGCCTCCTGCACCCCACGCACCACGCGCCGCATCGGCACGCCCAGCAGCACCAGCGCGTGCGAGGCCAGCATCAGGCTGCCCTCGATGCTTTCCGGCACCACCTCGGTGGCGCCCGCCTTTTGCAGGATATCGAGCTCCGAGTCGTCCATGGTGCGCACGATCACGGGCAGCGCCGGCTGCAGTTCCTGCACATGGTGCAGCACCTTGAGGGCCGAGGGCGTGTTGTTGTAAGTGATGACCAAGGCTGCCGCGCGATGCAGGCCCGCCGCGATCAGCGCCTCGCGCCGGCCGGCATCGCCGTACACCACCGTATCGCCCGCGCCGGCGGCTTCGCGCACCCGGTCCGGGTCGAGGTCCAGCGCCACGTAGGTAATGCCCTCGCGCTCCAGCATGTGCGCCAGGTTCTGGCCGCTGCGGCCAAACCCGCAGATGATGGCGTGCTTCTCGGTCTGCAGGCTCTGCACCGCGATGCGCGTCATGTTGAGCGACTGCATCAGCCATTCGTTGGCGGTAAAGCGCAGCACGATGGCGTCGCTGTACTGGATCAGGAACGGTGCTGCCAGCATCGACAACAGCATGGAGGCCAGGATGACCTGGATCAGCACCGGGTCGACCAGGTTCAGGCCGTCGATCTGGTTAAGCAGCACGAAGCCGAACTCGCCGGCCTGCGCCAGGCCCAGGCCGGTACGGATCGCCACCCCCTGGCGTGAACCGAACAAGCGGGCCAGGCCGGAGATCAGCACCAGCTTGAAGACAATGGGCACCACCAGCAGCGCCAGCACCAGCCACAAGTGATCGAGCACAACATGGATGTTGAGCAGCATGCCGATGGTGACGAAGAACAGCCCCAGCAGCACGTCGCGGAAGGGCTTGATGTCCTCCTCCACCTGATGGCGATAGGGCGTCTCGGAGATCAGCATGCCGGCCATGAAAGCGCCCAGCGCCATCGACAGGCCGAGCCGCTCGGTCAGCGCGGCCATGCCCAGCGTGACCAGCAGCAGGTTGAGCATGAACAGCTCTTGCGAGCGGCGCGCCGCCACGATGTGGAGCCAGCGGCTCACGAGACGCTGGCCGACGAAGAAGATCAGGCTCAGGGCCGCCACGATCTTCACCGTGGCCAGGCCCAGCGCCATCATCAGGTCGCCAGGATCGCGCGAGAGCGCCGGGATCACGATCAGCAGCGGCACCACGGCGAGATCCTGGAACAGCAGGATGCTGATGATGTTGCGCCCATGCTCGCTCTCAAGCTCCAGCCGCTCCGACAGCATCTTGGACACGATGGCGGTGGATGACATGGCCAGCGCCCCGCCCAGCGCCACCGAGGCCTGCCAGGACAGCGGAAACAGCCAGTTGAACGCCCAGCTCGCCGGAATCACGGCCAGCAGCGACAGCACCACCTGCGAGCCGCCCAGGCCGAACACCTGCCGTTTCATCGCCTTGAGCTTGCTCAGACTGAACTCCAGGCCGATCGAGAACATCAGGAAGACCACCCCGAACTCGGCCAGGTATTTGGTTTGCGCGGTATCGCTGGCCAGGCCGAGCGCGTGCGGCCCAATCAGGATGCCCACGACCAGGTACCCCAGCATCGGCGGCAACTGCAACATGCGAAACGCGACCACGCCAAACACGGCGGCGGCCAGCAGGACAAGGGTAAGGTCCAGCGGAGAGTGCATCGACAGGGTCAGGGTACGCCGCGCCGGGCACCGGGCCGGCCCGGTGCGGGCGGCCCTGCCGGCGGATTACGGCAAGCGCGATGGCCGCCCCGGCCGCCCAATCCCAGGAACAGCCCAAGCGCCATCGCATTCGTTGGTATACTTCGTCGCCATGATAGCTAATTTCAATGCGGATCGAGCACTTAGGCTCGCTCGCGAGACCCTCCAGATCGAAGCCGACGCCGTCGCCGCCCTCGCAGGCCGCCTGGACGACGAATTTGTGCAGGCCGTGCAACTGACGCTCAATTGCAGCGGACGCGTCGTCGTGTCCGGCATCGGCAAGTCGGGCCACATCGGCCGCAAGGTCGCGGCCACGCTGGCCTCGACCGGCACGCCCGCGTTTTTCGTGCATCCGGCCGAAGCCAGCCACGGCGACCTGGGCATGGTCACGCGCGACGACGTGCTGATCGCCTTTTCCAACTCCGGAGAGACCGCCGAGTTGCTTTCGATCGTCCCGATCGTCAAGCGCATCGGCGCCAAGCTCATCTCCGTGACCGGCAACCCCGCGTCCACGCTGGCCAAACTGGCCGACGCGCACCTCAATGCCGGCGTGGAAAAAGAAGCCTGCACGCTCAACCTGGCCCCGACCGCCAGCACCACCGCCGCACTCGCGATGGGCGACGCGCTCGCGGTGGCGGTGCTGGATGCCCGCGGCTTCGGCGAGGAAGACTTTGCCCGCTCGCATCCGGGCGGCGCGCTCGGGCGCAAGCTGCTGACCCACGTGCGCGACGTCATGCGCAGCGGCAACGCGGTGCCCAAGGTGCGCGCGAGCACGCCGCTGGCACAGGCCCTGATGGAAATCACCCGCAAAGGCATGGCAATGACCGCGGTGGTGGACCCGGACGACCGCCTGATCGGCGTCTTCACCGATGGCGACCTGCGCCGCCTGCTCGAAACCTCGCACGACTGGAAGACCGTACCCATCAGCGAGGTCATGCACCGCACACCGCATACCGTCGGACCGGACCAGCTGGCCGTCGAAGCCGTGCAGGTCATGGAGGCGAACCGCATCAACCAGATGCTGGTGGTCGACGCAGAGCAGCACCTGGTCGGCGCGCTCCACATCCATGACCTGACCCGCGCCAAGGTCATCTGAGGCCAGCCCATGCCTATGCGGGAAATCCTGTCCTCCCTGAGCCGGCTTGCCATGCGAGCCCTGCCCCTGCTGCTGATGGCACTGGTGGCGGGCAGCACCTTCTGGCTGGTGCAGGTCAACTCCCCGAAAGCAGCGGACACCGGGCCGGTAGGCAAGAAGCATGAACCGGATTACTACATGATCCGTTTCTCCGCGACCGAGCTTGCCGAGGACGGCAACACCAAGCTGCGCTTCACCGGCGACAAGATGATCCACTTCGAGGACGACCAGACCTACGAAGTGACGCGCCCGGCCATGCGCTCCTACGAAATCGACCGTCCGCCCGTCACCGGCCACTCCGATCGCGGCACGATGAACGCGGAAGGCTCGGTCATCGACCTGTTCGGCAACGCCTTCATCGTGCGCGCCCAGGGTCCCGACCCCGCCAAGGATCCACAGATGACAGCCGCCTCGGAGTATTTCCAGGTGCTCGTGAACGACGACATCGTCAAGACCGACAAGGCTGTCAAGCTGACCCGCGGCCCGTCGGTGATGACCGCCAACGGCCTGGTCTTCAACAATGTCACTCGCGAAGTACAATTGCTGGGTAACGTACGCGGCACCATCATCACGGGGCCGCCGCCGGCGAGTTCCGCGAAGTAGCCCTGAAGCCGCCCGCGGGCACCAGCCGCCCGCGTCAACCGCCATCACGCCAACATGAATCCATTCCCGACGACTTCGTCCTGTCTGCGCCGCAGCACGGCCGCTTTGCTGACGCTGGCCGCCGTCCTTGGCCTCACGCTGGCCGCGCCCGCCAGCGCCGAAAAGGCCGACCGCGAAAAGCCGCTGGTCCTGGAGGCCGACAATGCCAGCTACGATGACGTCAAGCAGGTCTATGTACTGACCGGCAACGTGGTGCTGACCAAGGGCACCATGGTGCTCAAATCCGACGCGGCCGAAGTCCGTACCGATCCCGAGGGCTACCAGTACGCGGTCGCGACCTCCAAGGGCGGCAAGCAAGCCTACATCCGCCAGAAGCGCGACAACGTCGACGAGTACATCGACGGCTGGGGCGACCGCATCGAGTATGACGGCAAGCAGGAGTTGTCCAAGCTGATCGGGCGCGCCCGCATGGCTCGCCTGGCCGGCGCCAAGCTGGTCGACGAGATCCGCGGCGCGGTGATCACCTATGACAGCCGCAACGAGTTCTACACGGCCAGCGGTGGCGCCGAGAACGCAACCGCGGGCAGCCCGTCGGGCCGCGTGCGCGCCGTGCTGTCGCCGCGCCAGGAGCAGCCCGCCAGCGGTGCCGCAGCCAGCCCGCTGCAGCTCAAGCCGGCAACCGCCCCCGTCAACCCCTGACCCACGGACTCTGACTTCTCCTTCATGACCGCTACCCAAACCGCACCGTCCCAGCCCGCCACCCTGAAGGACAGCAGCACGCTGGTCGTGCGCCACCTGAAGAAGCGCTACGGCTCGCGCACCGTGGTCAAGGACGTGTCGCTCGACGTGAAGAGCGGCGAGGTGGTCGGCTTGCTTGGCCCCAACGGCGCGGGCAAGACCACGTCGTTCTACATGATCGTGGGGCTGGTGGCGCTGGACGAGGGCGATATCGTGCTCGACGACAAGCACATCAGCGGCCTGGCCATCCATGAGCGCGCGCGCATGGGCCTGTCCTACCTGCCGCAGGAAGCCTCCGTGTTCCGCAAGCTCAATGTGCAGGAGAACATCCGCGCAGTGCTGGAGCTGCAGCTCAACGATGGCAAACCCCTGAGCAAGGCCGAGATCGAGCGCCGGCTGGACACCCTGCTGGATGACCTGCAGATTGCCCACCTGCGCGACAACCCGGCGCTGTCGCTGTCCGGCGGCGAGCGCCGCCGCGTGGAAATCGCGCGCGCGCTAGCCTCCGCGCCGCGCTTCATCCTGCTCGACGAGCCCTTCGCCGGCGTCGACCCGATCGCGGTAGGCGAAATCCAGCGCATCGTCAGCTTCCTCAAGGCACGCAACATCGGCGTGCTGATCACCGACCACAACGTGCGCGAGACGCTGGGCATCTGCGACCACGCCTACATCATCAGCGAAGGCGCGGTGCTGGCGTCCGGGCAGCCTGAAGACATCATCGCCAACGAGTCGGTGCGCAAGGTCTACCTGGGCGAGAACTTCCGCATGTAAGGGCGCGCGGCGCCCGCCGCGCATCCCCCCGCCCCGGCGGCTTCAGTGTCGCCTTTTTATCCTTCAAACGATCATAGCGACACCAGCGATAGCAATTTCCGTTCCACCAGTACGGAAGTTGAGCATAAAATAGGTCGCATGAAACCGTCGCTACAGCTCCGCCTCTCGCAGCATCTCGCGCTTACGCCGCAACTCCAGCAGTCGATCCGGCTGCTGCAACTGTCCACGCTTGAACTGCAGCAGGAAGTGGAACAGGCGCTGACCGAGAACCCCTTGCTCGAGCGTGAGAACGACTGGCTGGACAGCCCGCTGCGCGTGTCTTCGGACGGCTCGGTGAACCTGCAGAGCGCGCCCGCGCCGGCGCCAGCTGACGGCCAGGGCACCAGCGAGAACCGCCCCGATGGCGCCCCCGAAGCCGACGACAGCTACTCTGACAGCAATGAGGATTACGGCAGCGACTGGAGCCTGGACGACTTCGCCCGCCGCCCGCAAGGCGAAGACGACGAAAAAACCCCGATGCAGCTGCGCGACGCCGAGCCCACGCTGCGTGAACACCTCATGGAGCAGCTGGCACCGCTCAAGATTTCCCTGCGCGACAAAGGGCTGGCTATCTTCCTGGTCGAATCCCTGGACGATGACGGCTACCTGAGCACCACGCTCGAGGAAATCTGCAGCGAGCTGCCGGAGGAGCTCGAGTTCGAGGTCGACGAGATCCAGGCTGTGCTCACGCTGCTGCAGAGCTTCGATCCGCCGGGCGTCGGGGCGCGCAATGCCGCCGAGTGCCTGGCGCTGCAATTGCGCAGGCTCAAGCATCCGCAGCGCGAACTGGCGCTGAGCATCGTCACCAACCACCTCGAGCTGCTGGCGGTGCGGGATTACACGCGCCTGAAAAAAGCGCTGCAGGTGGACGAACCTGAACTCAAGGCGGCGCATGAATTGATCCGCTCGCTCGCGCCCTATCCCGGCCATGCCTACAGCCGGCCAGAAGCGGACTTCGTGGTGCCCGATGTTTTTGTTCGAAAGTTGAGCGGCGGATGGATCGCCCACCTCAACCCGGATGTGATGCCGCGGCTACGCATCAACGACATGTACGCGCAGATTTTGCGCGGTGCAAAAGGCGACGCTGGCGCGGCCGGACTGCAGCAAAAACTGCAAGAAGCACGCTGGTTGATCAAGAATATCCAGCAAAGGTTCGACACGATATTGCGCGTCGCACAAGCCATTGTCGAACGTCAAAAGAACTTCTTCACCCACGGTGAAATTGCGATGCGCCCCTTGGTTTTGCGGGAGATTGCCGATACACTGGGTTTACACGAGTCCACCATCTCTCGGGTGACTACCAATAAATACATGGCAACGCCGATGGGGACTTTCGAGTTGAAGTATTTTTTCGGCTCTCACGTATCCACAGAAACCGGCGGCGCGGCCTCATCAACGGCAATCCGTGCGTTGATCAAGCAATTGATAGGAGCCGAAGACGCTAGGAACCCCTTGTCCGACAGCCGGATTGCCGAATTGCTCGGCGAGCAGGGCTTTGTGGTGGCACGGCGTACCGTTGCCAAATACCGCGAAGCGCTCAAGATTCCAGCGGTAAATCTCCGTAAGACTTTGTAGCCGAGCTGCATCGCCTGCCTGATGCAGCTCTTTCAGAAGGAGAAACGCTATGAACTTCAAGATCAGTGGACACCACTTGGACATCACGCCCCCTCTGCGTGAGTACGTGGAAACGAAACTGGAGCGTATCGTCAGGCATTTCGATCAAGTCATTGGCGTAAGTGTGCTGCTCTCTGTCGACAATACAAAAGAAAAGGACCGGCGGCAGTACGCGGAAATCAATCTACATCTCAAGGGCAAGGACATCTTTGTCGAAGCGCATCATGAAGACCTGTATGCCGCTATCGACGCACTGGTCGACAAGCTCGACCGGCAGGTGATTCGCCACAAGGATCGCGTGCAGAGCCACGACCGTGAAGCGGTCAAGTATCAGATGGCCGCATCGCAGATGCAGCAATGACCGTGCCTGGCGGCCCACATACCGGGCCGTCGGTGTCAGTCCCTTGAAAAACGGAATCAAGCCGCGCCCAGAGCGCGGCTTTTTCGTTGCAGCCTACCTGATCGAACCACGCAGGGGATTCCGCAACGCATATGTAGCAGTGTATGCTGTGCAATACATAGTTGACTGGCCTAGCCATTCCGGTGCATGCGGCACCGCTTGAGCGCATCGACTATTGCAATGCACAAAGCGGAAGCGGGCCTGCTCTATAATGGCCAGACGCCCGACACCGGCATGGGGGACACCCGGTGGAAACCTCGGGCCTTGGTTTTTTTATCCTCTTTCCGCCCGGCGGGACGCCTCCTGGCCCCGGGCCTGCTTACTAGAAAACCCTGCGCATTCCACATGAATCGTTTGGCTAAATTGCTGCCACCCGGCAACATCAACCTCGACGTCAGCGTCACCAGCAAGAAGCGCGTGTTCGAACAGGCCGGGCTCCTCTTCGAGAACAACCATGGCGTAGCGCGCGCGACCGTGACCGACAACCTGTTCGCCCGCGAGTCGCTCGGGTCCACCGGCCTGGGCGCGGGGGTTGCGATCCCCCACGGCCGCATCAAGGGACTGAAGCAGCCACTGGCCGCCTTCATGCGCCTGGCCGAGCCGATCCCATTCGAGTCGCCCGACGGCAAGCCGGTCGCGCTGCTGATCTTCCTGCTGGTGCCCGAACAGGCCACCCAGCAGCATCTGGAAATTCTCTCCGAGATCGCCCAGTTGCTGTCCGACCGCGAGATGCGCGAAGGACTGGCTACCCTGCCCACCCCCGACGACGTGCACCAGTTGCTGACGCAATGGCACCCTTGATCCGGCACTGAAAGCCCGTCCCTGAAAGCACCCGAATGGAACTCACTGGCGTCACCTCGCAGTCGATCTTCGACGACAACGCAGCCGATATCAAACTCTCCTGGGTAGCAGGACTGGAGGGCGCGGACCGGGCCTTCGATGTCGAGTTTGCGCGTGAAGCCACATCCGCGGCCGATCTCGTCGGCCACTTGAACCTGATCCACCCGAACCGGATCCAGGTGCTGGGCAAGCCCGAAATCACGTATTACCAGCGCCTCGATGACGAGATGCGCAAGCGCCAGATGGGCGAGCTGATCCTGCTGGAGCCGCCGTTCCTGGTGATCGCCGACGGCATGGAGCCGCCGCCCGACCTGGAACTGCGCTGCACGCGCTCGTCCACCCCCCTGTTCACCACGCCGGTGTCTTCGGCGGCGGTGATCGACCACCTGCGCCTCTATCTGTCGCGCATTTCCGCGCCGCGCGTGACCATGCACGGCGTGTTCCTCGACATCCTCGGCATGGGCGTGCTGGTGATGGGCGAATCCGGCCTGGGCAAGAGCGAGCTCGGCCTGGAACTGATCTCGCGCGGACATGGGCTGGTGGCGGACGATGCCGTGGATTTCGTGCGCCTCGGACCGGACTTCATCGAGGGCCGCTGCCCGCCGCTGCTGCAGAACCTGCTGGAAGTGCGCGGCCTGGGCCTGCTCGACATCAAGACCATCTTTGGCGAGACTGCGGTACGCCGCAAGATGAAGCTCAAGCTAGTGGTGCAGCTGGTACGCCGCAACGATGGCGAATTCGAGCGCCTGCCGCTGGACTCCCAGTATCTCGACGTGCTCGGCCTGCCCATCCACATGGTCAAGATCCAGGTGGCGGCCGGCCGAAATCTCGCCGTGCTGGTCGAGGCCGCCGTGCGCAACACCATCCTGCGCCTGCGCGGCATCGACACGCTGCGCGACTTCATGGACCGCCAGCGCGCCGCGATGCAGGCCGACGTCGCATCGCGGGGCCAGGGCCGGCTACTCTAGGTGGTTTGACAGGCCCAAGTCGTGCGACCACGACGGGGCCGTTTTCAATTGCTTACATCCGGCCGCGCTTAGACGGTCAACGCGATTGGGGCATAGGCCGTTTTGTGCAGTAATGGGCATTGGGCCCAGCCCCGAGTTGCCGAGCCGACAGGCCAGCAGCCATGAAGTTTTCCACAGCCAGGAGAGCAAGCATGAAAAAATTGATCGCGATGTGCGTGCTGGTAGCCCCGCTTTTTGCCACCGGTGCCTTCGCCCAGAATGCACCGGCCGCTGCACCCGCGGCACCGGCGGCAGCCAACACCCAGCAGAACAAGATGAAGGCTTGCAACACGCAGGCCACCGGCAAGAAGGGTGATGAACGCAAGGCCTTCATGAGCGATTGCCTGTCCAATAAGCCCGCGGCCGCACCCGCCAAGAACAGCCAGCAGGAAAAGATGAAGACCTGCAATGCCCAGGCCACCGGCAAGAAGGGCGACGAACGCAAGGCCTTCATGAGCGACTGCTTGTCCAAGTAAGCTAGCGCCATCATTTGCGGCGCGGACGTGTAAAAATGGCGAACCCCTTCGGTTCGCCATTTTTACTGGCGCCGCGCCGTCATGACGGCGTCATCACCTGATGTTATGCTTGTCGTGCTATGCGCATCATACTTATCACCGGGATCTCCGGCTCCGGCAAATCCGTTGCCTTGAACGTATTGGAAGACGCGGGCTACTACTGCGTCGACAACCTGCCGGCGCAGTTTATCCCGGAGTTGGCCCATTACCTCGCGGCGCAGGGCTACACCCACCTGGGCGTCGCCACCGATATCCGTAGCCGGGAGTCGCTGGACGAGCTGCCCGGCACGCTTCGCGACCTCGCCTCCGAACATCAGGTCCGGGTGGTCTTCCTGACCGCAAATACCGATGCGCTGGTGCAGCGCTATTCCGAGACGAGGCGGCGACATCCGCTGTCGATGCGCGCGGCCATGGCTGGCCTCTCGGCCAATCCCAAGAACGAGAATCCGGGCGACAGTGCCGCCGAGGCCGCATTCAACGACACCTCGCTGATCGAGGCCATCGAGATGGAGCGCGAGCTCCTCAGCCCGTTGGCGGAGGCTGCGCACCGCATCGACACCAGCAATGTGCGCACCAATACATTGCGCGCGTGGATCAAGGAGTTCGTGCACGGCGATGACCTCAAGCTCACATTGCTGTTCGAGTCGTTCGGCTTCAAGCACGGCGTGCCCAGCGACGCCGACCTGGTGTTCGACGTGCGCTCGCTGCCCAACCCCTACTACGACCTGGCGCTGCGCCCGCTGACCGGCCGCGACGAGCCCGTGATCGATTTCCTGCAAAGCCAGCCAATGGTGCTGGCCATGGCCGAAGACATACGCGCCTATGTGGAAAAGTGGCTGCCAAGTTTCATCGCTGACAATCGCAGCTACCTGACCGTCGCAATCGGTTGCACTGGCGGGCAGCATCGCTCCGTGTACATCGCGGAAAGACTTGCCAACTATTTTCGCGCCCATGGTAATGTGCTGGTGAGACACCGCGAGCTCGCACCGGGCGGCTAATCGCCGCCCCGCCAGGTTTCGTGGTCAGGCTCGGCAATCTTCGCCCGAAACCTTTGCTGGCTCAGCATGTCCTCACCCGCCACGCCCGGCTCATCCGCATCGTTCGCCGCCTCGCACAGCACGTCGGCGGGGCCTACGCTGGATAGCCTGCCGCTGTTTCCGCTGCATACCGTACTCTTTCCCGATGGGCTGCTGCCACTGCGCGTGTTCGAAGCGCGCTACGTGGACATGGTGCGCGCCTGCATGCGCGATCGCACCCCCTTTGGGGTCTGCCTGATCGCCAGCGGCAATGAGGTCGCCCGCCCGGACGAGCCCACCATGCCCGAGACGATCGGCTGCCTGGCCGACATCATCGACTGCAATATGGAGCAACTGGGCGTGCTGCTGATCAGCGCGCGCGGCCGCCAGCGCTTCCGGTTGCTGGGCCACAGCGTGAACCCGGACGGCTTGCTGGTCGGCCAGGCGGAATTGCTGCCGCCCGACATCATCGACTGCAAGCTCGAACTGCTGGGCGAATGCCTGGCCGTGCTGCGGCGTATCGTTGCATCGCTCCATGCCGAGCATCCGGGCGAGCTGCCTTTTTGCGAGCCGTTCCTGTGGGATGACCCCAGCTGGGTCGCCAATCGGCTGTGTGAGTTGTTGCCGGTGCCGCTCAAGGCCAAGCAGATGCTGATGGCGCTGCCGGACGCGGGCATGCGGATCGAGATCGTGCATAAATACATGCACCAGCACCACATCCTCTGAGCAACGTTAAAACAATCCGCCTTGGGCCTGCGCCTCCAGCAGCTTGCGCACCGGCGCGGGCGTGCCTACCGCATCCAGATCGTCCAGTGACAGCCAGCGTAGCGCGGGGCCATTGGCGGCATCGCGCGCGGTGAGGCCGGCGACGTCGACGCGAATGGCGCGGATCAGCAGGCGGAAGTGAGTGAAGACGTGGGTGAGCTCGCCGACCATATTGGCCGTGCTGGGATTGCCGAATTCGCGGGCGCGTTCCAGCGCGGCGTCCTCGGCCAGTTCCGCATCGAAGGGCACGGTATCGACCGGCATTTCGGGCAAGCTCCACAGCCCGCCCCAGATGCCGCTGTCCGGGCGCAGTGCGAGCAGGACCTCGCGGCCGCGGCGGACCAGCAGCATCACGGTGCTGCGCTCGGGAATGGCAGCACGTGGCTTCGGCGTGGGCAGCACGCCGGTCAGCCCCTCGCGGCGCGCCACGCAGTCGCTGGCCAGCGGGCACGACGCCGCGGCGGCAAGGCAGGCTGGCTTGCCGCGCGAACAGACAGTGGCGCCAAGGTCCATCACGCCCTGGGTGTAGGACACCATGTCCTCGGCTTGCGCCGGTCCCTTGGCGGGCAGGACAGCATCGGCAAGTTGCCACATGCGGTTCTCCACCGCCTTGACGCCGGGATGGCCATGAATGCCAAAGAACCTGGCAAAGACGCGCTTGACGTTGCCGTCCAGGATCGGCGAGCGCACGCCGGCGCTGAACGCGGCCACGGCTGCAGCGGTGGAGCGGCCGATGCCAGGCAGCGTCACCAGCACCTCGGGGTCGGTCGGGAACACGCCGCCATGCTCGCTCATCACGGCCTTGGCGCAGCGGTGCAGGTTGCGCGCGCGCGAGTAGTAGCCAAGCCCGGCCCACAGCGCCATCACCTCATCCGCGCTGGCCTCGGCCAATGCTGCCACGGTTGGCAGCCGGCCGATGAACCGCTGGAAATACTCGATCACCGCGCTGACCTGGGTCTGCTGCAGCATGATCTCGGACAACCAGATCCGGTAAGGATCGCGGGTGTTCTGCCACGGCAGGTCATGGCGCCCGTGCACGCGCTGCCAGCCCACCACGCGCGCGGCGAAATCGGCAGGCACCACGGCGGGGGAAAGATCGGATGAAACAGCAGCAGAGGCAGCGGGCATGCGGGGCATCGGGTACGTGACGGGTAAGGCAACACAGCAACAGCGCCGGAAGCGGCGGCGCGTCATGATACCGCCTCGCCGCCACCTGCACTCGCCGCCGGCCGCGCTTCAGGCCACGAACGCCCTGAGCTGCCCCTCGTCGGCGTCCGGCTGCAGGATCCGCCTGGAGAAAGACTCGATGCGCCCGCTGCGATCGTCCAGGCCGTTTAGTACTTCCTCGAGCTGCGCGATGCGGCTCTCGAGCGTGTCGGTGGCCTCGTGGATGCGCTCGATCGAATCGACCCGGCGGCGCAACTGTTTCTGGTGCTCGCGCACCTGCGCCTCCAGCGGCGTCATCACCGACTTGAGCCAGATCTCGATATCGCGGTTCAGATCCCGGAAGGTTTCCAGCACGCGGGTAGCGATGGTGGAAAACGCGCTCTGCACCAGTTGCGGGCGCGAGCGCGTAAGCATGTTCATGGCGCCGAAGTGCGCGTGGGCCAACGCAAGCGTCTGCTGCAATTCGCTGACGTAGCGCGCGGTGACGAACTGGATCGGCGCGGGCAGCGTAAAGCCATGCTCGGCATTGAAGCGGCGGTACATGCTGTCGGTGAGCTGGTGGAGCTGGGCGATCTTCTGGTCGGCCTCGCTGACCAGCTCGCCAAGCCGCGCGAACAAGGCGTCCATGTCTTCGCGCATGCCGCGCGAGAAGAAACGCTCCTTCATCTGCTCGCGGCGCTCGCGCATGGTGCGGCGCACGTCGCGCAGCTGCAGGCTCTTGATGATGTCCGCGCTATGGCGCCCGAACACCAGCCGCAGCGCCTGGAACTTGGCGATGCTCTGCTCGAACTCTTCTTTCTCCGACTGCACGCGCATCAGCATGTGCTTGACCATCGCGTGGTTCTTGCCGCGCAGCCCGCGCAACTCGAACAACTGCTCGACGATGCTGCGGCGGCGGCTTTGCAGCAGTTGCTGCGCGCCGCGCGCCATCTCCTCGACCGAGCGCTGCACCTGGTCGGCGACGATCTCGCGCCGCTGCGGGATCAACTGGTCGGACAGCACGTGCTCGAACTGCGGCAAGCCGCTGCGCGCCAGCAAGTCATCGTCGTTGGTGACCTTGGCCACCAGGCCCTTCTGCGCCGACACCGGGTAGACGCGTGACTCGTCGATGCCCAGCACATGAGCGCTGGTGGTGACCTGGCGCGTGATCTCGGCCGCGGTCTCTGCCGGCGACTTGAGCGGGTCCCACAGGCCATCGATCTTGTTGAGCACCGCCAGGCACCCCTTGCGGTGGCCTGCGCTCACATGGCTGCGCCAGAGGTCAAGGTCGCTCTTGGTCACGCCGGCGTCGGCCGCCAGCATGAACACCACGACATGCGCGTCCGGGATCAGGCGCAGCGTCAGCTCGGGCTCGGTACCGATCGCGTTGAGGCCGGGCGTGTCGAGGATGACCAGGCCCTGGCGCAACAGCGGATGCGGGAAGTTGATGACCGCGTGGCGCCAGCGGGAAATCTCGACCATGCCATCGGCATCGAGCGCGTAGGCGGCGTCGGGATCGTTCTCGTTGTACAGGCCAAGCGACTCGGCCATCTCGCGCGTGACACGGTTGGTCTCGACCACGTGGCGGAACGCATCCAGCATGCCGTCGGGCGACGAGGGGTCGAGCGGCACGTTATGCCAGTGCGCATCGACGTCAAGGAAATCGGCGGTGGAAGCTTCCTGCAGGCGCGTCTCGATCGGCAACAGCCGGATGCACGGTGCCTCGGCTTCGTCGTAGCGCAGCTCTGTCGGGCACATCGTAGTGCGCCCGGCGGAAGACGGCAGGATGCGACGGCCGTAGTCGGCAAAGAAAATCGCGTTGATCAGCTCGCTCTTGCCCCGCGAGAACTCCGCGATGAACGCCACCTTGAGCCGGTCGCTCTTGAGCACGCCCTGGATACGCTGGACGCGTTCGTCGGCCTGGGCGTCGTAGAGATCGTGCTGCTGCAGCCAGGAGCGGAATTCGGCCAGGGAGTGGAGTACCCCGGCTCTCCAGGCGCCGTATTGTTCGAATTGAAGGGCGAGGGTTGTCATTGGCACTGGGATCGGCTTGGCGAAAAGCCCCCGCGACGGCGCTGCAGGCCTGACATCTCGATGTCCGATGACCGGCACCCGGGCGGTGACATGGTGTCTTTGTAACACTTTTTTACGTTCTTCAAGATACAGGTTTACGGCGGATTTTTGTGAAATTCGAGTCGCCTGCCGCCTTCCCTGTTGCGCCGGGCCATCGGGTTGGCGCCACATTCGCAAGAAGATAGGCAATCATCACTCTCGTAGGGCCCGTGCAACGAGAGCCGCAGTCGCGGCACCGCCGCGCTCAACGTTGGCAGCTCGGGCAGTAGAACGTGGAGCGCTGCCCCTGAACAATCTGCCGGATGGTGGTGCCGCAGACCCGGCATGGATGGCCGGCGCGGTCGTACACGGCGCAATCCAGCTGGAAATAACCACTGCTGCCATCGCTGCCGACAAAGTCGCGCAAAGTGCTGCCGCCGCGCTCGATCGCGCGGGCCAGCGTGTCGCGCACGGCCTCGGCCAGGCGTTCGCAACGCGCCAGAGACAAGCGCCCGGCCGGCGTGGTGGGGCGGATGCCAGCGGCAAACAGACTTTCCGATGCATAGATATTGCCCACGCCCACCACGATGTCGCCCGCAAGAAGCACGGTCTTGATGGCCGCGCTGCGCCCGCGTCCCAGGCGATAGAGCCAGGCCCCGTCGAAGCGTGGGTCGAAAGGCTCGATGCCGAGCTTGCTCAGCAGCGGATGGGTCGGCAATTTCGACTCGTCGAGCAGGCTCCACAGCACCGCGCCAAAGCGCCTCGGATCGCGAAAGCGCAGCACCAGGCTGGTGGCCGCGCCGGGCAGCGCATCGCCGGCGCCCTCGGGCTCGGCAAGGACCAGGTCAAGGTGATCGTGTGTGCCCGGCGGCGGCGCCTGCGGCAACACACGCAGCGTGCCGGTCATGCCAAGGTGGATCAGCAGCCATCCGGGAGCCTCGCCGTCAGGGCGCACGCACTCCAGCAGCAGGTATTTGCCGCGCCGCTCGATGCGCGCGATCACCCGCCCGGCCAGCTGCGACTCCAGATCCGGCTCGACCGGCCAGCGCAGGCCGCGATGGCGCACCACCACTTCGGCAATGCGCCGCCCAACCACATGCGGCAGCAAGCCGCGCCGGGTCACTTCGACCTCAGGCAACTCAGGCATCGAACCTCTCCCTTTTGTGCCACTCAAACCGCCAGAGACCCCAGCCGTGCCGGTGCCTGCGGATAAGCAAAGCATTGTAGCGGCAGGCTACAATGCCTTTACCTTCCCCATCGCCTTTGAGTGCTGGAGCACCCACCCACATGTCGGACCGCCTGGACCGTACCCCGATGACCACCGCTCAACTTCTCATCCCCCGGCGGCCGCTGCGTCACAGGCTCGCGGTCACGGCTGCGGCCGCGTTGGCAGTCTGCGCCCTGGCGCCGCTCACCAGCCACGCCGCGCCCGCGGACGGCAAGCCCGCGATGAAGGTCGCCGCGCAGGCCACCACGCCAATCCGCTCGAACCCGCTGCCGCCGAAGATGCCCCTGCCAACGGTGCCGCTGACCGCTGACATCCTCTACCGGGTGCTGGCCGCGGAAATCTCCGCCCAGCGCGGCGTAGTCGGCCCCGCTTACCAGACGTACCTGGAACTGGCGCGCAATACGCGCGACCCGCGCTTTGCCCAACGCGCCACCGAGATCGCGTTCAATGCCCGCAGCGCCCAGCAAGCGCTTGACGCCGCGCGGCTGTGGACCGAGCTTGCGCCCACCTCGGCCGGCGCGCGGCAGGTGCTGTCGACCCTGCTGGTCCTTAGCGGCCGATGGGACGAAGCCGAACCCCTGCTGGTCCTGCAGCTCAATGGCGTGCCGCCGAGCCAGCGGCCGGAGGCCATCCTGCAGATGCAGCAGCAGCTTTCGCGCACCAGCGATCCCGCCGGCGCGGCCGCGCTGCTGCAGCGCCTGGTGGCGAGCGACCTGAAGTCGGCCGAGACTCACCTTGCCCTCGCGCGCGCCAAGGAAGCCGCCAACGATATTCCCGGCGCCCTGGCCGAGCTCGACGAGGCCCAGAAGATCCGTCCCGACTTCGAAGGCGCCGCGCTGATGGCCGCCGAGTTGCGCGCCCCCGGCCCGCCCGGCCACGGCATTGCCGGGCTCAAGGCGTTCGTCAACAAGGCCCCGGCCTCGGTCAACGGGCACATCACGCTGGCCCGCCTCTACCTGCAGCAAAACGACCTGCAAGCCGCGCGCTCGGAGTTCGAGACGCTGCGCAAGATTGCGCCGAAGGATCCGCGCGTGCCGCTCGCCCTCGGCCTCACCAGCCTGCAGTCCAAGCGCTACGACGAAGCCGAGCTGTACCTGAAGGAATACCTGCAACTCGCCGAGCAAGTGCCGGCGGCCAGCCCGGATATCGCCTACCAGTACCTGGCGCAGATCGCCGAGGAAAAGAAGGATTACCCGGCGGCCGTAGCCTGGCTCGACCGCATCGACGACGCCCGCCTCGCGCCGGCCGCGGCCGTCAAGCGCGCGCAGTTGCTGGGACGCATGGGCAAGCTCGACGACGCCCAGGCGGTATTCAACGACATGCTGGCCGATGCCGAGGATATACCCGAGCCCGACCAGCGCGCGCAGCGCATGACCGCGATCCGCCAGGCCGAAGTCGGCATGCTGATCGACGCCAAGTCCTACGACCGCGCCCGCAAGGTGCTGGATGAACGCGCTGCGGCGGAGCCCGACAACTCGGACTGGGTCTATGAACTCGCCATGCTCGATGAGCGCGAGAAGCGCTACGACAGCATGGAAAAGCTGCTGCGCCGCGTGATCGCCATGCAGCCGGAAGCCAAGCAGGGCTATAACGCGCTGGGCTATTCGCTCGCGGATCGCAACGTGCGCCTGCCCGAAGCCCTCACGCTGCTGGAAAAAGCCTCGGCGCTGGGCCCGGACGATCCCTACATCATGGATAGCCTGGCCTGGGTCAAGTTCCGCCTGGGCCAGTTGCAGCCGGCCGCCGAACTGCTGCGCAACGCCTACGCCAAGGCGCCCGAGGCCGAAATCGGCGCCCACCTCGGCGAGGTGCTGTGGCAGCTCGGCCAGCAGGACGAGGCCCGCAAGACCTGGACCGAAGCCGCCAAGATAGAGCCGGACAATGTCATCCTGATCGACACCCTGCGCCGCTATAACGTCCCGCTCTCCGCGCTGTCCAAGTAGCATCCCGCCGTCCGCAGCCGTCACGCGGCACGCCGATCACCCGCAATCATCCGCCGCCCGGCCCTCGCGCCGGGCCGGCAGCCCGGCGCCCGGCGGCGCCGGCGCGCACGCCAAACGCCATGCCCACATCCCGACGCCTTGCCCTGCTCTGCCTGAGCGCCCCCTTATGGCTGGCCGCCTGCGCCAGCATCACGCCCACGCGGCAGTTCGACGCCGGCGAGACCGCCCAGGCTCGCGACCTCAGCGGCCGCTTCGCCGCCAGCTACGTGCGCTACGGCCGCGATGAGGGCGTGCAGGGCAGCTTCCAGTGGCATGAGCAAGGCCGCAATGTGCGCCTGGACCTGATCTCGCCGCTGGGCCAGACCCTGGCGGTGGTCACCTCCACGCCTTCGGGCGCCACGCTCGACCTGCCCAACCAGCCGCCGCGCAACGCGCCCGAAGTCGATACCTTGCTGGAGGAAGCGCTTGGATTTTCGCTGCCGGTGGCAGGGCTGCGCGACTGGCTGCACGCCCGCCCCGCGCCAGACAGCCCGGCGCGCACCACGCGTGACGACAGCGGACGGCTGGCTACCCTGGCGCAGAACGGCTGGACCGTGCGCTACGTGGCATGGCAGGAAACCGCGCCGACAACACCATCCACGCCGGCCGTGGCGAGCCCGCGCCGCATCGACCTCGCGCGCGACGGCGCGGCCAACCCGCTCTCGGTACGCCTGGTCATCAATCCGGAGCAAGCACAATGAGCACGGCCCGCCCCTTGCCTGCGCCTGAGCTGCGCGACTGCGCGGCGCCCGCCAAGCTGAATCTCTTCCTGCATGTGACCGGACGCCGCGCGGACGGCTACCACACGCTGCAGACGGTTTTCCAATTGGTGGACTGGTGCGATACGCTCGATTTTTTCCGCCGCGACGATGGCCGCATCGAGCGCATCAGCGACGTGCCGGGCGTACCGGCGCAGAGCGACCTGATCGTGCGCGCCGCGCAGGCCTTGCAGCAAGCTGGCGGCACCTGCTTTGGCGCGGACATCGCCATTGCCAAGCGGCTGCCGATGGGCGGCGGCATCGGCGGCGGCTCATCGGACGCGGCGACCACGCTGCTGGCTCTGAATCATCTGTGGGGGCTGGGCCTGGGACGCGAAGAACTCAAGCGCATCGGCCTTTCATTAGGTGCCGACGTGCCGTTCTTCGTGCATGGAGAAAACGCGTTCGCGCAAGGGATCGGCGAGGAACTGACGACGGTCGAATTGCCTGAAAGCTGGTTCGTGATCATCCATCCGCGGCAGCATGTTCCGACCGCAGCAATTTTTTCGGACAAGCGCTTGACAAGGGATACGGCGATCACCATAATAGCGGACTTCACTGGATGCACAAACAAGTTCGGTTTCGGTCGCAACGACCTGGAAGCGATAGCAACAGTGAAGTTCGGCGAAGTTGCCCGAGCCCTTGAATGGTTGAGACAGTACAGTCCACATGCAAGGATGACCGGTTCCGGAGCCTGCGTGTTTGCACGATTCAACGACGAGCAAACTGCGCAGCAGGTACTAGACCGGTTGCCTCCCGAATGGGATGGCAGGTGTGCGAAGAGTTTATCGCAACACCCACTCGCAACGCTCGCATAAAAAGTTTTTCGTTCGGCGTCGCAGGCAGTTGAATGTGACGATGGACGTACCCGGTTGTGTAGGGGAGTCGCCAAGTTGGTCAAGGCACCGGATTTTGATTCCGGCATTCGAAGGTTCGAATCCTTCTTCCCCTGCCATTACATCCTACAGTGTCCTTACGGACCTGCACGAAAAGCTGCCGGCACTAGCCGGCAGCAATCGTTCCCCCCTCCAGTAGCAAGACAGGTGCACCGAATGAGCAGCGAAGGCTTGATGGTTTTTACCGGCAACGCCAACCCCAAACTCGCGGAGGCTGTCGTTCAGCACCTCGGCATCCCGCTCGGGAAAGCCCAGGTCGGTCGGTTCTCCGACGGCGAAGTCCAAGTTGAAATCCAGGAAAATGTTCGCGGCAAGCACGTCATCGTGCTGCAGTCCACCTGCGCGCCGACCAACGACAACCTGATGGAACTGATGGTGATGGTCGATGCGCTCAAGCGCGCTTCGGCACGCAGCATCACTGCCGCCATGCCCTACTTCGGCTATGCCCGCCAGGACCGCCGCCCGCGTTCGGCGCGCGTCGCGATCTCGGCCAAGGTGGTAGCCAACATGCTGGAAGTCGCCGGCGTCGAGCGGGTCCTGACCATGGACCTCCACGCCGACCAGATCCAGGGCTTCTTCGATATCCCGGTTGATAACATCTACGCCTCCCCGGTTCTGCTGGGCGACCTGCGCGAGAAGAACTACGGCAATCTGCTGGTGGTCTCGCCCGACGTCGGCGGCGTGGTGCGCGCCCGTGCGCTGGCCAAGCAGTTGAACTGCGACCTGGCCATCATCGACAAGCGTCGCCCCAAGGCCAACGTGGCCGAGGTGATGAACATCATCGGTGAAGTCGACGGCCGCAACTGCGTGATCATGGATGACATGATCGACACCGGCGGCACCCTGTGCAAGGCGGCCCAGGTGCTCAAGGAACGCGGCGCGCTGAAGGTATTCGCTTACTGTACCCACCCGGTCCTGTCGGGCGGCGCGGCTGCCCGCATCGCCGACTCGGAACTGGATGAAGTGGTGGTGTGCGACACGATTCCGCTGCGCGACGATGCCATCCAGTCCGGCAAGATTCGCCAGCTATCGACCGCATCGCTGCTGGCAGAGACCTTTACCCGGATCGTCAAGGGCGACTCGATCATGTCGCTGTTTGCCGATTCCTGATAGAATTCAAGGCTTTACCGCGTTTGCGGCTGTTTTTCGGGGGTAAGACCCCGGTTACGGCACGTGACGAGGTTCATCGGGCTGTCTGGTCGCGGACAGCCCTCTTACATTTGGAGTCATCATGAAAGTAGTAGCCTTCGAGCGTAGCGTACAGGGAACGGGTGCGAGCCGCCGCCTGCGCAACGCCGGCAAGACCCCCGGCATCATCTATGGCGGCGCAGCCGAACCCAAGATGATCGAACTCGATCACAACGCACTGTTCCACGCGCTGAAGAAAGAAGCATTCCACTCGTCGATTCTCGACATCGAAGTGGAAGGCAAGGCTGAAAAGGCCCTGCTGCGCGCTTTCCAGATGCACCCGTTCAAGCCGCTGGTCCTGCACGTTGACTTCCAACGCGTGTCGGCCACCGACAAGATCCACGTCAAGGTGCCGCTGCACTTCATGAACCAGGAAAACGCCCCGGGCGTGAAGCTGGGCCATGGCATCGTCAACCACATCCTGAACGAACTGGAAGTGTCGTGCCTGCCGGCCGACCTGCCTGAGTTCATTGAAGTGGACCTGAGCAATGCGGAACTGGGCCAGACCCTGCACCTGTCCGACGTGAAGCTGCCGAAGGGCGTGAGCGCCATCACCCACGGTGACGAAAACCCCGCTATCGCCAGCATCTCGCTGCCGGCCGGCGGCGTGTCGGAAGCTGCCGAAGGCGAAACGCCTGCTGCCTGAGTACCCTGAACGCGGCCTTCGGGCCGTGCAACGGGACGGCTCTCGCAGCCGCAAGAAAAAACCGCCGGCGCGTCCGGCGGTTTTTTTTCGTCCCGAGGTTCGCGTATGCTTGGCTTCTGGCAGCACACCCATTCGCGATGCGAAGCGAGCCGTGGAGGTGTGCCAAGGCCGTATGGGGCGCCTCGGGGTGTCGCCCCATCCGGCGCGCCTTTTTTGCCTACTTTTTTGGCAAGACAAAAAAGTAGGTCGCCGCCCCGCAGGGGTGGTGAAACTGCAGTTGATTTTGACTTTGCAGTTGTAGTTGCAGCCAAGCAGTTGCCAGCCGCCCCACGCCTCGTGCGTCGAGCCCCATCAACCAAGAAGTACAACGCATGATCAAACTCATCGTCGGCCTCGGAAACCCCGGGGCGGAATACGAAGCCACGCGCCACAATGCCGGCTTCTGGCTGGTCGACCAACTGGCCCGCATGGGCGGCGTCACCCTGCGCGTGGAAGGCCGCTTTCACGGGCTGGCAGCGCGCGCCCGGTTGTGGGACCAGGAGATCTGGCTGCTCAAGCCGTCCACCTTCATGAACCGCTCCGGGCTGTCGGTGGTATCGCTCGCGCGCTTCTACAAGATCCTGCCGGACGAAATCGCGGTGGCCCATGACGAGATGGACCTGCCCTCGGGCACCGTCAAGCTCAAGCGTGGCGGCGGCGCGGGCGGCCACAATGGCCTCAAGGATATTTCCGCACACCTGACCACCCAGGACTATTGGCGCCTGCGCATTGGTGTCGGCCATCCGCGCAATTCGGCCGGTGGCGGCGGCGAGCGCGAGGATGTGATCAATTTTGTGCTGAAGCCACCGCGCCGCGAGGAGCAGCAGGCCATCGACGAAGCCATCGATCGCAGCATCGCGCCGCTTGGGTTGCTGGCCAAAGGCGAGTCCGAGCGCGCCATGCTGGAACTGCATACGAACCGCTGAAACCGCTGAACGCGCGCGCCTAAACAAAAAGCCCCATCACCGCGAAGGTCATGGAGCTTTTCGTGCTGCGAACTTCGTGCCGCAAGCCGCAGTGGTAGCTCAGGCTACCCGTTTGGCCGCCGTAAGGAGACGGTAGCGATCCATCAGGATCTCGCGCGTCTCAATGCGGTTGGGGTCGTGCGGGATGCAGGCCACAGGACAAACCTGCTGGCATTGCGGCTCGTCAAAGTGCCCGACGCATTCGGTACATTTGTTGGGGTCGATCTCATAGATCTCGGGCCCCATCGAAATGGCTTCGTTTGGGCACTCCGGCTCACAAACGTCGCAATTGATGCAGTCGTCGGTGATCAATAGTGCCATGGTGTTTCCTTTGAACCCAGCATGCCCCGCGCCCGACTGGCCGCGGCCGGCATGTTGCAAGACTGTATTTTATTCCGTTTTGCTGCTGATCTTTTCCGCAAGCCAGCGTTCCACCGAAGGGAACACAAATTTGCTGACATCGCCGCCAAGCACCGCGATCTCGCGCACGAAGGTGCCGGAGATGAACTGGTACTGGTCGGACGGGGTCAGGAACATGGTTTCCACGTCCGGTAGCAGGTAGCGGTTCATGCCCGCCATCTGGAACTCGTACTCGAAGTCGGAAACCGCGCGCAAACCCCGCACGATCACGCGCGCATTGTTCTTGCGGACAAAATCCTTGAGCAGGCCGGAGAAACCTTCGACGCGCACATTGGGATAGTGGCCCAGGACTTCACGGGCGATGCCTATGCGCTCTTCCAGCGAAAAGAACGGGCGCTTGTTGGGGCTATGCGCCACGCCGACCACGAGCTCATCGAAGATGTTGGATGCTCTACGCACCAGATCCTCGTGGCCCCGGGTCATTGGGTCGAAAGTGCCGGGATAGACCGCGACGACCATGCTTCCTCCTTATTCTGCCCGCCGCCGGTCCTGGATGGACCGATCGACCCCGCCCACTATGGTGAGGGCTGGAGACAAGGCTGCGTGACGAGCGTTGGCGACAGCGGCGTAGTGTAACTCTAAACGCGGCACTTGCAAGCCGCCACATCACGGTTTTGCCGCGCCGCCGCATCTTGTGTGCAGGTAGCCCGTCACAATGCTCGCGTCCACCTGCCCTTCAAAGGTTCCTGTGCTGCAGCAAATGGAAGTGCACCGCGCCAGCCCGCGCATGCCGTACGATCTCCAGCGCCGCCGGCACAGGCGCGTCGGGGCCGATCAGGGCGCGATCCGTTTCCACATACACGGCACCGCCTGGACGTGACAGGCGCGCCGCATGCTCGAGCGCGGGGCCAAGCCAGTCTTCGGCAAAGGGCGGATCGAGGAACACCACGTCGAAGCTGGCCGACGGCATCTGCGCCGCGGTCGCGAATGCATCACCTTGCACCACCCGGATCTGCTGCGCGTCGAGCCGGTACTGGTTGTCGCGCAGCTGCTTGGCCACGCGCGGATTGGCTTCGACCATGGTGACCTGCCGGGCGCCCCGGGAGGCAGCCTCGAAACCCAGTGCGCCAGAGCCGGCGAACAGGTCGAGGCAAGCCAGCCCGGACATGTCCTGCCCAAGCCAGTTGAACAGGGTCTCACGCACGCGGTCAGGGGTGGGACGCAGGCCTTCGGCATCGAGCACGGGCAGCGGCGTGCGCTTCCACTTGCCGCCAATGATCCGGACCTGGGCAGGAGACTGCCGCGGCGAGGGGGATGGGGGTCGCCCGCTGGCAGCGGGCGAGGGAGATCGGGTACGCGAATTCATGCCGTGATTGTAGAGCCTGCGGCGCGGAAAAGCGCAAGCGCCGGGAACGCCTCCCGGCGCCCGCACCTGTCACCGTGTTATTCCGGTCCACCCACGATGACGGTCGCCATGGCGTCCGGGAACACGTGGCGCTGGAAGGCTTCGCGGACCTGGGTACGGGTGACCTTGCCGATCTGGGCGGTCCAGGTGTCGAGGTAGTCCAGCGGCAGCCCATACCAGCCGATATTGGCCACATTGGTCAGCAGCTTGCGATTGCTGTCGATGCGCAGCGGGAAGCCGTTGACCAGATTGTCCTTCGCGGCCTTCAGTTCAGTGTCGGTGGGGCCTTGCGCCACGTACTGCGCCAGCACCTTGCGCACCAGCGCCAGCGCTTCGTTGGTCTGTGCCTTCTTGGTCTGCAAGCCAATGCCGAAGGGTCCTGCCTGCTTGGCGGGTGCGAAGTAGCTGTCGACGCCGTAGGTGAGGCCGCGCTTTTCCCGCACCTCGTCGGTCAGGCGCGAGCTGAAGCCGCCGCCGCCGAGCACGTAGTTGCCTACCAGCAGGGCAAAGTAGTCGGGATCACCCCGCGCGATGGCGGGCTGACTGATGGCTACCGTAGCCTGCTGCGCCGGATGCGGCACGCGCTGCTCGCTAGCCGGGATCTTGAGTTGCACGGGGGGCATCGTAGGCGGCGTGGCGCCAGCCGGCAGGCCGCGCGTCAACTGCTCGGCAATGGTCTCGGCCTGCTTGCGGTCGATGGCGCCGATCAGCGTCAAGACGGCGCGCGACGCCGTGAAATTGTCCCGCCAGAAGCGCTCGATGTCGGCTCGCGTGATCGATTCGACGCTGGCCTCGGTCGGCGACACGCCGTACGGGTGCGACGGATAGATCGCACGCGACACCATCTTGTCGGCGATCACGCCGGGCTTGGTATCGGCCTCGCGGATGGCGGTGATCAGGCGTTGCTTCTCGCGCGCCACCACGGCATCCGGGTAGGACGGCGCCTTGATCAGTTGCCCGGCCAGCGCGAGCGACTGGCTGAGTTCCGGCTCGGAGGTCAGCGTGCGCAGGCCGATGCCGCCGCGATCGCTGCTGGCGGCGCCGCCGAAGTCGGCGCCAGTGTCGGCGAAGGCGTCAGCCACCTGCGCTTCATTGCGGGCCGGCTGGCCATCCTGCGCGGCCGCGCCCTTGTCGAGCAGGGCCGAGGCGAGCGTGGCAAGGCCGGCCTTGCCGGCCGGGTCGTAGCGGCTGCCGGCGTCGAAATCCATATTGACGTCGAGCATGGGAATGGACGGGCTGCGCACGAAATACACGCGGGCGCCGGTGGAGGTGGTCCACTGCTCGATCGGGATCGCAGCCAGCGCGGCCTGCGAGGCGATCAGGGCAAGCGCACCGCAAGCCGCGCCTGCCAGGTGGCGCAGCAGGCGTGGCGACGGGATCGTGGGGGCAAAGAGAGGCATCTTGGGTCCTGTCCTCTAGAAAGCTCAGCGGAGCGAGTCGGCGGCGGCCGGAGCCTTCGCCTTGTTCGGGTCGATCGGCTGCGGCAGCAGGGTCGCCACGGTCAGGTTATCGTCGTTGAAGTATTTGCCCGCCACTGCCTGCACCTGTTCCGGCGTGACGGCCTTGATCTTGTCGAGCATGCGGTCGAGCTGGCGCCAGGAAATGCCGGCGATCTCGGCCACGCCGATCTCCATGCCCTGCCCGAACACCGAGTCTCGCTTGTAGATCTGCGCCGCCACCACCTGCGCCTTGACCCGCTTGAGCTCTGCGGGCGAGACGCCTTCGCGCGCAATGCGGGCGATCTCGTCGCGCAACGCGCGCTCGATCTCCTCGGTGGTATGGCCGGTGGCCGGCGTACCGTCGAGCACCATCAGGGACTCGCCTCGGTTGATGCTGTCGTAGCCCACGTTGACGTCGTCGGCGATGCGGCGCTCGCGCACCAGGTCGCGCGTCAGGCGGGCGTTGTCATAGCCATTGAGCACGGCAGAGAGGACCTCCAGGGCGTAGGGATCGACGTCCTTCTCGACATCGTGCAGGCGCGGCACCTTGTACGCCAAGACCACGTAAGGGTTCTCGGCCGGGGCCTTGACCCAGATCCGCTTGATGCCCTTCTGCGCCGGCTCCTGCTGGTCCTTGCGCAGCGGCAGCGGGCGGGCCTTGAGCTTGCCGTAGGTGCGCTCCGCCAGCGCCTTGACCTCGGCCGCCGTGACATCGCCCGTTACCACCAGCAGCGCGTTGTCGGGCACGTACCAGTTCTTGTACCAGGCCTGCACGTCTTCCACGCGCATGTTGACCAGGTCGGCCGGCCAGCCGATCACGGGATGCCGGTAGGGGCCGGCGGTGTAGACGGTAGCCAGCAACTGCTCGTAGACGGTGCCGCGCGCGGAGTCGTCCGTGCGCAGGCGCCGCTCTTCCATCACGACCTTCATTTCCCGCTCGAACTCATCCTTCTTGATGATGAGGTTGGCCATGCGGTCGGCTTCCAGCTCCATCATCTTCGGCAGGTACTGCTTGCTGATCTGCTGGTAATAGAGCGTGAAGTCGCGATTGGTCATGGCGTTCTCGCGCCCGCCCAATGCGGCGATCTGCTTGGAAAACTCGCCCGGCCCGACCTTTGGTGTACCCTTGAACATCATGTGTTCAAGCATGTGCGCCACGCCAGTGGTACCGCTGACCTCGTCCATGCCGCCCACGCGATACCAGATCTGGTGGGCTACGGTGGGCGCGCGATGGTCTTCCTTGACGATGACCCGCATGCCGTTGGACAGCTTGAACTCGGTGGTATCGGCCTGCGCCGCGGCGGTTTGCGCGGCGGTGGCCTGGCCAGTCGGCAACGGCGGCGCCACCACGGCGGTCTGCGCATAGGCAGCACCGAACCAGGGCATCGCGATCAACAAAAGGGTGGCAACGAGGCGCCGGGAGAAAGCGGCCGGGCGAACAGCGCCGGCGCCGGCAAGAAGCGAAGCGGTACGGGCGGCGCCCGACCTGGACCTGACAGCACAATGGTTCATGCGACCCCGTCTGCTAGAATTTTGGCGATTGATTCTACCGGGGTATTGACCCCTTTCCCAATGTTTAGTTTCTGGAAGAAGCGCAAGGCTGAGCCGGCCAGTGCGCCGCCCGAGGTGCAAAGCCCGGCGCCCGCCGCCACTCCGGCCGCGGCGCCCGCCAGCGTGCCACCCCCCATTCCCGCGGCCGCGCCTGCCCCGGCCACCGTCGTTCCCGTCACGCCAACCGCCTCCCAGCCAGTCCGCAGCGCGACCCCGGCCGCTGCCGAGGAACTGGTCCTGACGCCGCCGCCGGCCGCCTCCGCCGAGGCCAAGCGCGGCTGGATGCAGCGTTTGCGCACCGGCCTGTCCAAGACCAGCCGCAATCTGGGCACGCTGTTTGTTGGCGTCAAGGTCGACGAAGACCTGTTCGAGGATCTGGAAACGGCCCTGATCATGGCCGACGCCGGCGTCGAGGCTACCCAGCACCTGCTGAGCGCGCTGCGCCGCCGCGTCAAGACCGAGCGCATCGAAACCGCCGAAGGCGTCAAGGCCGCGCTGCGCGAGCTGCTGACCGACCTGCTGCGCCCGCTCGAGAAGACCATGTCCCTGGGCCGCGAGCAGCCGCTGGTGATGATGATTTCGGGCGTAAACGGCGCCGGCAAGACCACCAGCATCGGCAAGCTGTGCAAGCACTTCCAGAGCTATGACCAGTCCGTGCTGCTGGCCGCGGGCGACACCTTCCGCGCCGCCGCGCGCGAGCAGCTGACCATCTGGGGCGAGCGCAACAATGTCACCGTGGTCTCGCAGGAAAGCGGCGACCCGGCGGCAGTGATCTTCGACGCGGTCAACGCCGCACGCGCACGCGGCATCGATATCGTGATGGCCGATACCGCGGGCCGCCTGCCCACGCAGCTGCACCTGATGGAAGAGCTGAAAAAGGTCAAGCGTGTCATCGCCAAGGCGATGCCGAACGCGCCACACGAATCGCTGCTGGTGATCGACGCCAACACCGGGCAGAACGCGCTGTCCCAGGTCAAGGCGTTCGACGACGCGCTGGGCCTGACCGGGCTGATCGTGACCAAGCTCGACGGCACCGCCAAGGGCGGCATCCTGGCCGCGATCGCGCGCCAGCGCCCGGTGCCGGTCTACTTTATCGGCGTGGGCGAGAAGGTCGAAGACCTGCAGCCCTTCAAGGCCGAGGAATTCGCCGACGCACTGCTCGGCTGAGCAGCCCACCCGGCTCGCCAGTAAAAAAGCCCCGCAATCGCTTGCGGGGCTTTTTACTTTTTGCGGCCTGCCGAACCTGGCGTGGCAACTTATTCGGCGTCCGGCTGCGCCTTGGGCTCGGCCTGCTGGAACGCGGGCAGCGCCATGCAGGCGTCGAACACCTTGGCAATGGCCGGGTAGCGGGCCACGTCGATATTGAAGCGCTGCGCGTTGAACACCTGCGGCACCAGGCAGATGTCCGCCAGCGTCGGCGTATCGCCAAAGCAGAAACGCCCTGCCTTGCCCGAGCGCACGAGGTTGGTATTGACCGACTCGAAACCCAGCTCGACCCAGTGGCGATACCACGCGTCCTTGGCCTCCTCCGTTACGCCCAGCGTGTGCTTGATGTACTTCAGCACGCGCAGGTTGTTCAGCGGATGGATCTCGCACGCGACCTCCAGCGCCAGCGCGCGGATGTAGGCGCGGTCGAGCGCGCTGCCCGGCAGCAGGGGCGGCTCGGGATGCGTCTCGTCGAGGTACTCGACCATCGCCACGGACTGGATCAATACGTGATCGTCATCCAGCAGGGTCGGCACCAGCGCATCGGGGTTCAGCGCCCTGTAGGCCGGCAGCAGTTGCTGGCCGCCGTCGCGCAACAGATGCACCGGCATGTACTCGTAAGGCAGGCCCTTCAACTGCAGGGCAATGCGCACCCGGTACGAGGCGGAGCTGCGAAAGTAGCTGTAAAGCTTCAACATGGACTCAGACTACCTTGACGGTGAGCTCGCCCACGCCTTCGATCTTGCACAGCATGACATCGCCCTTGACCACCGGGCCCACGCCTTCAGGCGTGCCGCTGTAGATCAGGTCGCCGGGTTGCAGCTCGAACAGCTTGGAGAGATAGGACACCATCTCGGGCACCGACCAGATCAGGTCCGACAGGTCGCCGCGCTGCTTCTCCATGCCGTTGACGGACAGCGTGACCGCGCCCTTCTCCGGATGGCCGATGGCGGACACCGGCACGATCGGCCCGATCGGGGCGGACTTGTCGAAGGCCTTGCCGGTTTCCCAGGGGCGGCCGGTCTTCTTCGATTCGTTCTGCAGGTCGCGGCGCGTCATGTCGAGGCCGAGCGCGTAGCCAAACACGTGGCTCGCGGCATCCGCCTCGGCGATGTCCTTGCCGCCCTTGCCGATGGCAACGACCAGCTCCACTTCATAGTGGCAATTGCTGGTGCCCTGCGGATAGGGGAAGGCGCCTTCGGTGCCGTCGGCCACATAGCTCACGGCGTCGGCGGGCTTGCAGAAGAAGAACGGCGGCTCGCGGTCGGGATCCGAACCCATTTCACGGGCATGGGCGGCATAATTGCGGCCCACGCAGTAGACCCGGCGCACCGGGAACTGAGCGCTGCTGCCGCGCACGGGCACGCCATTGGGCGCCGGCGGGGCAAATACGAATTCGGTCATCCATCTCTCCAAGCATATTCTGTGTTTTAGACTACGCGCCAGCATGCCGGCGTCGCCAGTAGACGCCCTGCCGCGCAGCAGGGCAATAGCATACACCGGCGGTTCTGGCCGCGTACGCCGGCAGCCATTGAATCCGGGAAACCCCGCAATACAATGAAAAGCATCTCGGCGCGAATCTTGCATGGCAAGAGACAATCCAAGTGACGCCATGAACAAACGCCCCCCAGCCCCCTCC
>NZ_JBXASU010000028.1:0-82452 GCF_058809705.1 Cupriavidus sp. MPR-AND1C
CCTCCGGCTGCCCCCACCTCCCAAGCGCAGTCCTCTGCCGCAACCACTCGGCAACGCCAGCATCATCCACCATCGGCTGATTCGGCTCGGTAGCAAAATACCCGGGCGCAACCGCATTCACAGTCACCCCGTCGCGTCCGAGATCCGCTGCCATGGCGCGCGTCAGCGCATCGAGCCCACCCTTGGTAGCGGGATACAGCACATCGTTGGCACGCGCCACCTGCCCCGCGATCGAGCTGACATTGACGATGCGCCCGTAGCGCCCGCGCCGCATCAGCTGCGCCGCGTGGCGGCACAAGGCGTAAGGCGCCACCAGGTTGGTCTCCAGCATCTCGCGCAGGTCCGCCGCGTTCAGGTGCGCCATATTGCTGCGGTTGCGCGCGCCTGCGTTGTTGACGAGGATATCCAGGCGGCCATGCGTGGCATCGATGTGGGCAAAGGCGGCGTCAACCGCGGCCGCGTCGGTGACGTCGAGCACCAGCGGCTCGGCGCGGCCGCCGTCAGCGGCCAGCGCGGCAACGGCGGCATGCACGCGCTCGGCGTTGCGCGCGGCGACGATGACGTGCGCGCCGGCTTGCGCCAGCCCGGCGGCAATCGCCTGGCCCAAGCCTTGCGCGCCGCCGGTGACCAGCGCCACGCGGCCTTCGAGGGAAAAAGGTAAGGTAGCCATGCGGCGACTATACCGCAGCGGGCCCAGTGTCCTGAATCACAAACTAGCGGATCAGCTTGCCGGTGGACGACACGATCGACATTTCGACAAACGACGATCCCGTGTGCCGCGTCGGGCTGTAGCTGATCAGGATGCCGCCGAGGTCATAGTCGCGCAGGCTCTCCAGCGCGCCGACCAGCCGCTCGCGCGTCAGGTCCGGCCCGGCACGGCGCAAGCCCTCAACCAGCACCTTGGCCGACATGAAGCCCTCCATCCCGGCATTGCTCGGGTCCACGCCTTGCTGCCGCGCCAGGCTGCGGTATTCGCTGGCAATGCTCATCTGGCTGGAATTGGTGCCTGGCACCACCTGCGTGATGATCAGGCCGCGCGCATCCTCGCCGAGCTCCTTGATAAAGGAATCGGCAGCGTTGTTGGACAGCGTGACGAACTGCGCCTGGCTGCCGCCGCGGCGCAGTTCCTTGATCAGGCGCGCCGCCTCGGAGCCGGAGCCGATGACCAGCACCGCTTGCGGCTTGGCCTTGTTGATGGCGGCGACACCGGCCTGGATATCGCCCATCGGGCGCGCAAACGAGGCACTGGCCGCCGGCTGCACGCCGCGCGCCTGCAGCGCGGTGCTGAAGCCTTCGAACACGTCCTGGCCAAAGCCGTCGCTGGCGTAGAAGATGGCGATGCGGGTCATGCCCGAGGTGGCAAGATGGTTGATCGCGCGGGCCACCTCGTCCTGGTACTTGGCGCGTACGTTGAACACGTAGCGGCTGACCGGGCGATGCAAGGTGATGGCGCCGGTCAGCGGCGCCACCAGCGGCACCTTCTCTGTGTTGACAATGGGCAGGATGCTTTCGTTCTGCGGCGTGCCGCGTACCATGAAGAGCGCGAACACCTTGTCTTCCTGGATCAGCTTGCGCACATTGTCGGGCGTGCGCTTGGCGTCGAAACCGTCGTCGTACGTCACCAGCTCGATGCGCCGCCCCCCTACACCGCCGTTGGCGTTGACCGTTTTCAGGTAGACCTGCGCCCCGGCGATCTGCTCCTTGACCGAGCCCGCCACCGGCCCGGTCACCCCGGCCGATTGCCCGATCCTGATGGTGGTCCTGGTGACCCCTTGCTCGGCCTGTGCCAACGGCGCAAGCCCAGCCAGCGTGGCGGCCAGCAGGCCGCACGCCATCCATGTTGTCTTCATCTCCGACCCCTCGTTCGCTTACGAATCTTTTGCTTTGTCATGCGCGCCACGGATAGGCGCGCGACAAGCAAATTACCTCAAAGCAAGGCGATTCGGCAAATCGCTGTTGCAAAAGCGGCGCGGGAGGGCTCGCTGGGGAAATATCGGGCGCGTGCCCGCCGGGGGCTGGCGGCCCTCAGGCCCCCAAGCCTCGGTGTGACAACGGGACCGTCCTGCCCATCAGGATGAGGGCAAGCGCAAGGGAGAACTCAGGGAAAGGCGGGAACAGCGGGATCCAGCCCGGCGAAGCGGGCTTCCGGATGGGCCGATTGCAGCAGCGCTTCGATTTCCTCGATGCGGCCACGCGGCACGTCCACCATCAGCAGGATCTTGCCTTCCTCGATGTCTTTTTCGAAAGCCTTGTGCCGGCTGTTGGGCGCGGAGCAGCCGATCATGCTGGAAGCCCAGGCGCCGAACACCGCGCCCAGCACCGCCAGCACGCCAACCAGGCCCCATTGCGGAGTCTCGCTGACGATCGGGAACATCGCGACCAGCGCACCCGCCACGATGCCGATGCCGCCGCCCACCATCAGCCCCATCTCGGCGGCATGGACGATATCGGAAGTCTGGAACAGGTTGGCCTCATGCAAGCCGCTCATATCGGCGCCATCGCGCGCGACAAAGTGGATGTGGCTGTTCTCGATGCGAGCCAGCAGCAGGTCGTCCATGGTGCGGCGAGCACTCGCAAGATCGGGCAACAACCAGAAGATACGTTTGCGCATGACTCTCTCCTCGCTTCAGGCCACGTCAGGCCGTTTCGGACTATCCCGGCAGCGGTGTGCATGCGGAGCCGCCTTCACGCAGCCATGCCAAGCCAGATGGTGGAGGTGGAGGAGCATCCGTATCCGCCCTGGGGACGGGTTTTCTCATTTGTACGCCAGTCGGGAAGTAAGCGCAAGGCGATGAAATCGACATGCGATCCCAGCATCACCTTGCGATTCCGACAGCGATTTTTCACGCGCGAACGGTCCTCAGAAAGTGATTGGCAGGCGCAGCGTGACCTGCAGGTCAGGGGTGTCCCGCGTCAGCCCGGCGCCTACCGACAGGTTCAGCGTGTAGCGGCTGTTGAAGCGGTATGAATAGCCCACCAGCAAGGTGCCCTGCGTAATGCGCACCGAGCCCGGCACGGTCTGGCCGTTTTGCTTGGTCGGCCAGATGATGCTCTGGTCGTAGCCGATACTGAACGACGCATGCTCGTTGAGCGACAGGCCCATGCCGAAGTTGAATCCGAGGATATCGCCCGGGGCGATCTTGCCCAGGTTCTCCTTCTCCCCGTTGAGCACGGTGCGGCTGACGTTGTCCCGCGAGAAATTGTGCAGGTAGCTGAGGGTGCCGAAGAACACCGCCGGATCGGTCGGCAGCAGCCACGTAATGCCGGGCTGCACCGCCTGGAAGCCGGTGCCGGTGGGCAGCCCGAGCGGCAGGCCAGTGCCGGTGGTATTGCCCACGCAGCGCGTCACGCAATCGGTGACCACGTCGAACGGGCTCTTGCCGGTATTGGACTTGTAGCGCAGCCAGCCGATGAAATACGGCATCTTCTCGTTGCCATAGTTGATCTGGTAGCGCACGGTGGCTTCCACATCGCCCAGGCCCTTGCCGCTCGCATTGAAGACGTTGTCGACGGCGGTGCCGGTGAAAATCTCGCGGCTTACCGTGGAGCCGGAGGTCTGCACGTAGGGCACCTTGGCTTCTATCTCCAGGCGCTTGGTGAGGCCGTAGCGGAAGGCAACTGCCTCGATGTAGGTCGAGGTCTTGACCTCGCGCACGTCGACCAGACCGATCAGGATAGCGGGAATGATCGTGTAGCCGACCAGCGCCACGCGGTTGTTGGACGAATACCCGTACTGGAAGCTCGGCTCGACCACGATCTTGCCCGCGGGTGTGAGCACACCGGGCTGGTCGAAGATCGGCGCGATCGTCGGCGGCGCGGTGTTGGCTTCAGGCGGCTTGCCCACTGGTTGCTCGTCACCGGCTTGCGCCATCACCTGCCCGTCGCTGGCTTGCGCCACGCCGACTTGCGGCACGTTGCTGGTGTTGGGCAGCTGTTGCGTGCCGGCCGAGCCGGCGGCCGCTGCCGCAGCATTGGTTGCCGTGTCGCCAGGTGTCACGCCAGTGCCCGGCGCGCGCTGGCCACCGCGCTTTCTGGCTAGCACGTCGTTGCCCAGCACGCTGCGCAATTCGCGGATGGTGGCCTCCTGCTCCGCCATCGACCGCTTCATCGCCTCCAGGACGGCAGCCTGCTCGGTGACCTCCCGCTTCAGGGCATCCAGCCTTGCAGCGGTGGGTCCATCATCGGGCGGGGTCTGGCCTTGCGCCATTCCGCCAAGCAAAAGCAAAGTCGAGCACCCAGCCTGCCGGATGCCGCGCAGCGACCCTTTTTTCATTTCGCCTTCCTCCCCCGGACGACGGACTGCTTCGTGCAGGAGTCCGCAACCTGCTTAACGCATACTGCCCCTCTTGTCGCAATTGCTATCTACTACCCAACCCACTGCCAGCCGCTGCCGTTCATCTCGTCTATTGCCTACCTTCGGCTAGCGGAATTCAGTAATGCGTTGCTCAATGCCTGGCCGGCCATCTCGGAGCGGAATGCTTGCAAGGTGTTCACCCCCGCATTGATGGTCACCAGGCTCTGGATCGTCTGGTTGTTCAGCGAGTTCTGGATCACCGTCGCCGGTGAGCCGCCCAGCGCGCTGGCGGCGACGCTGTTTCCAGGGCCGTTCTGTATCAGGTTCAGCAAGCCGTTGCTCGTCACGGCCGCGCCAGCCGCCGCTATCGCGGAAGCGGGCAGGGTGGTCACCGACGAGCCAGGCGTGCCGGCCGCGCTGGTGCCGGTGCTGGTGCTGCTACTGCTGGCACCGGTACCGCTACTGCCGTTGGCCGCTGTAACGGGGTTGGAGGCCAGCGCGTTGTTCACGGCCGCGTTGGCCGCTGCTACTGCGCCGGTGGCCACACCGAGCGCCGCGGCCAGCCGGCTTGCCTGGTCAGCCGTGATGCGGCTCACGTCTGGGATAGTAAGGCTGGTTGCCACCACCAGGGCACCGTTGATGATCACCGCGCGTTCGATACCGAACGAAACTTGCAGGCCCGCGCCCACGTCGAAGCCGCCGCGCAAGTCATCCAGGCGCTCCTGCGCGACCGGCTTCCAGCTCGCCATGGTGCTGCGCGCGGCATGCACGGGCGGCGCATCGGCT
The DNA here is from genome assembly GCF_058809705.1 of Cupriavidus sp. MPR-AND1C. Lineage (NCBI taxonomy): Bacteria > Pseudomonadati > Pseudomonadota > Betaproteobacteria > Burkholderiales > Burkholderiaceae > Cupriavidus > Cupriavidus sp. MPR-AND1C. The sequence continues at coordinate 5,081 of NZ_JBXASU010000028.1, forward strand.
TGCGCCCGGGCGGCGGCCGGCCTTGGCGAGACTACATCCCCCATCGCTGCTGGGGCCGTTTTGGCAGCCACGGCAAAGCCGCCGCGAAGATCTTGCAAGCGCTCTTGCGCAACCGGCTTCCACTCGGCAGCGCTGTCGCCTTGTACGAGCAGACGCGGATTTTCGACGGCGGGGGCGACGGAAGTGGTGTCGGGTGTGGCCTTGAGAATGGCGTCTTTGCTTGCCAGCAGATCGGCCAGTGGGTCCGCCTGACGATCCGCCGGCGGTTGGTCGGCCAAAGGCTGATCATCCAGCGCCTGCGTGCTGGGTTCGTGCGGGGCCGGGGTCCAGCCGGCCATGCTGCTGAGTGCGGCAGCCAGGTAAGGATTGGGGGATTCCGCCTGCATGGCAGGCGGTGCCGTAGAGCTCGCGGCGTCGGTCGCATCTAGCGTGTTGAGCGCCTCGAGCCCCGTGCCTTCGTCTGCCCGGACCTGCCCGGCACAGGCAAGGCCTGCACCGAGCAGCACGACGGCGGTGGCCGAACCGCCACCGCTGCGTCGATGCTGTCCGCGCTTTGAGGATGTCTGGAACATGGTGCGTTCCTTAGAAGTCGCTACCGCCATGTGAAGGCATGACGGTGAAGAACAGACTATCCCGGTTGATACCCATTGAATAAGGGCCGGTAGGCGCAACGCGCCAGTCGGCCGCCAGGTTGAAGCGCGCGGCATCTTCGCGGTTGTGGATGACGAACAGCAACTGGCTGTCCCAGATCGCTTCGAAGTGCTCGCGGGACAGCGCGCGCGTGCCCAGCGCCGGATCGCCGACCAGCACGCGGTTGCCGTGCACGCCCTTGACCACGACAAAGTGGTGGTAGCCGCTCTCGACTACCAGCACGATGGCCGGTATCTGCGTTTCCTCCAGCTTCGACAAGGGCAATTCATAACCATCGGCGAGAAAGCCGCGCGACTCCAGGAAGCGCTTCATGTCCAGCAATGAAAACCCTTCCTGCCTGATCTTGGCCTGGTCGCCGTTGACGTACATGTTCTGGAACACCGTCTGCTCGCTGATCGGATAGCCGTACTGGTAAGTGAGCAGCGTGGCCACCGCGGCAGACCCGCAGCTGAAATCGTATTGCTGGCGGATCGTGGTCTTGTACCGGGCCTCCTTGAGGCTGGTGACGCGCACGTTGTAGTAGTTTCCGCCATCACCGGGCACGTTGACGTAGTCGGCCCAGGCCACGGACACGCCGGCCGAAGCCAGCAGCACCGTAGCTTGCAAAAGCAGCTTGCGCAGCATCATGGCTTGAACTGGACGTTGATGATGGTTGCGTTCTGGATCAGCACGTTGGAGCCCGAGTTCTGGATCACGGTCGGCAAGCCCGCAGCGCTGGCGAAGGATCCTTCGGCAATGCTGTTGGCACCGCTGATCACACGGTTCGCGCTGTTGTCCGCCACGGTGCCGCTCAGGCGCATGTCATTGACGACCAGTTCGGAGCCGCCGCGAATGCCGTCCAGCTTGTCGCTCGCGACGGGCTTGCCGAGACCGGCAAAGGCACCGCGCTGACCGACGCCCATCACGGCAGCAGGGACTTGCTCCGGGCCCGTCGCATCGGCATGCATGACGGTTCCGGTGTTGACCGCAGGCACTGCGGCAGATGGCCCGGCGGGCTGCGGCTCGGCGTAGGCCTGCAAGCCAGGCCAAACCAGGATTGCTGTCGTCATCGCGATGACAGCGGAGCGGACCGATCGCATTGGTGTCTCCTTCAGCCTTCTGTGTGCCGTCCCCATCCTGGCGGCCATGCAAAAGACGAGTGGACTCTTCGTCGAATGGGCATCCCGGACACGAACAACGCGCCGGAATGCCCTAAGTTGCCGGAGTCAGGCCGTGCCGGCGGGACGTGCGCGCGGGCCATCCACCCGCTGCCCACGCCACCGCCACGCACTTGCCTTACTTGCCGACCGCCAGGTTGGCCTGGACGTTGACGCTTTGTTGCACCAGCGAAGCGAAGCCGCTGTTTTGGTTGGCGATCATGATGCCCGCTGCCGACTGACCAACGCTGGTCATGGTGTTGGACATATTGAAGGTGCCAGCATCGACAAGGTTGGCGCCGCCGGCGCCGCCGGCTCCACCCACTGCGCCATTGCCGGTACCACCGGTGCCGCCCATGCCCACGCCGCCAGCGCCGCCGGCGCCGGACGATGCGCCAACCGCGCCGTTGCCGGCCGTTGCGCTGCCGTTGCTGGCCATGGTCGATGCGCCGCCATTGGTCGCGCTGCCGCCTGCACCGCCGTGACCGCCCGCGCTGGCTTGGGCACCGCCCGCGCCGCCCGTGCCAGTGGCTGCACCGGCGATAGAGGTCGCCGCGCCGCCGCTACCCGAGCCGCCTGCGCCGCCCGTGCCGCCGGCTGCACCGCCAGTAGCCACAGCCGTGCCAGCGCCACTGGAGCCGCCAGCGCCACCCGATGCCGATGCGCCGCCGCCGGTCGCGGCAGCCGTACCGGCACCGCCGTTGCCACCGCTTCCGTTGTTGCCCCTGGCCTTGCTGTCGCCGCCGACGCCAACGCTTGCCGCAAGCGCGCCACCGCCATCACTACCAGCGCTACCGCCCTTGCCGCCGCTGCCCGTCTTTGCCGCGCCGAGCGCGCCGCCGCCGTCACTGTAGACACCACCGCCCTTGCCGCCCAGGCCAGCACTACCGGCGAGCGAATCGCCACCAGACGCCTTGGCGTTGCCGCCATCGCCGCCCCAGCCAGTGGCCTTGCCGCCATTGCCGCCGTCGCCTGCGTGGGCGCTGCCGTTGGAGGCATAGCCTGCATTGGCGCTGCCGTTGCTAGCCGAACCGCCGCTGCCGCCGCTGCCGCCATTGCCACTGTTACCGCCATTGCCACCGGTGCCGCCCTTGCCGGTACCGCCATAGCCAGCGCCGCCCTTGCCACCGGCGCCGCCGTTGGCGTTGCCGTTGTTGGTGGCAACGTTGCCGATACCGCCGATCGAGATGCCGCTCACCGAGCCAGATAGCTTGCTGATTGCGATGGCCTTGCTAGTGTTGAAGGCGTTGCTGAAGTTGGCGGTGGCCGTGCTGCCGTTGTTGGCGCCAGCGTTGCCATAGCCGTCGTCGAAGGTGACCTTGCCCTTGTTATCGGCGTTGGTCTTTGTGGTGGTGGTGTTCTTGGTCGAGGTCTTGGTGTCTACCTTGGTGTGAGTGCTGGAATCCTGCCACGCCGTTGAGTTTTCGTTCGCCGCAGCGCCGCTGCCGGACTGGGTTGAAGTTGCAGTGGCGGTTTGTGTATTACTGCCATCTGTTTTGCTATTGTTGTTCGTCGGATTGGCCCAGGCCTGACCGCCAGCCCCAAGGGCTAAAGCAATCGCCGACGCAAGTAAGGTCTTTTTCATACAAAGCTCCCAGGAGGATGTCACAGCGGCTCAGCCTCGCTCCGGCACTCGGGGAGAACGCCGGCTAAAGGCTCAGGTCCGGCATTCCGCCAAACCAGCCTCTCATTGCGCATAATCGGTGCCAGGGCGTGGCTCGAAACCCGTAATCCCTTGAAACACAAGGGCTACAAAGCCATCCAATCAGCCTTTCTCTAGCTTCCTGAGGACGAGCGCAGGCGCCGCTGCTGTGAACCGCACGCGACATGTCACACGGCTGTGACACGGCCGGACGCACTGCATGGCCGTGCTTTCCCCGGGACAGCCGAAATTCCCCTGCTATCAGGACTTTAGCGAGGTTCCTAAGGAAAACCCTTGGTGCAAGCGCTGTATCGCGAGTGAAACACGCCTCGCTGCCGGTGCACTGGTCGTCGCTCGCGACGGGTCTCAACCCTTCGGATGACACCCGGCCGTTGCAGTCCGGCACGGCATGCGCTGCCCTGCCACGCAATGGCTTTAATGTATGGAGATTGCGCTGCATGCTGCCTATGCAGTGCGCGCGCGCAACGCCTTGGCAACGTTTAAGCAACTAATAAGCAACTTATGACAACATGACTAGGCTCTATGTCTGATTTAAAGTACATTAAGGCTAATTCAAACCTGTCGCCCAATCACAAGGGAAACCATGAGTGAAGCCGTCGTTCCCCTGTATCACCAGATTTACGTGGTACTACGCCAACAGATCGTGGAAGGCCGTTTTGGTCAAGGCCCCTTGCCCGGTGAAATCGACCTCGCCAAGCAGTTTCACGCCTCGCGCGTGACCATGCGGCGCGTGTTCGATCGCCTCGTGCAGGAGGGTCTGGTTCGCCGTCACCGTGGCCTTGGCACCTTCGTCAACCCGCATCCGATCAAGCCGGTCACGCTCGGCGACCGGCCCGGCAGCCTGCTCGACAACATCATCGACATGGGTCAGAAGACCTCGGTCAAGGTGATCTCGATCGACGATGTGCATGCCACTCCGGAAGTCGCCGAAGCGCTTGGCCTGCAGCCAGGCGACCCGGTGGTCAAGGTGGTGCGCGTGCGTCACTACGGCAGCCGCCCGCTGTCGCACATCACAACGTATCTGCCGGCCGACCTCGGCCGCGGCCTGAACCGCAAGGATCTCGAGATCACGCCGATGCTGCGCCTGCTCGAGGCAGCGGGCGTGAAGCTTGGGCGCGCCAGCCAGACGCTCTCGGCCCGGCTGGCCGATGTGGTGGTGGCGCCGTTGCTGGACGTGCCGGTGGGCGGTGCGCTGCTGGCGGTGCGCCGCGTGGTGCTGGACAAGGCTGGTCGCCCGGTGCAATTCCTGCTTGGCCAATATCGTCCGGACCGCTACGAGTACCGCATGGAACTCTCGCCCGCCGTTGGCGACAGCGCCAACGTGTGGGTGGAGCGCGAAGCACGAACGGGGCTGCGCGAGTAAGAAAAGCAAGCGATACTGCACGCTCACGATCTTCCCGGAAGGAAACCGCGATGCCTGCTCCCCGCATGGGCCGACCACTCTCCCAAGCGCTCGCGCGCCCCTCGCGCCGCAAGGCAATGCGCGGGCTGCTCGGCGCCGCCGCCAGCCTTGGCTTGCTTGCGCAGGCGCCGTCGGCGCGCGCCCAGGTGGCCGGGCGCAAACCCATCCGCATCCTGGTGGGGGCGCCTGCCGGGGGCACCACGGACACGCTGGCGCGCACCATCGCCCAGGAGATGTCCCGGGAGCTGGACCAGCCCGTGCTGGTGGAAAACCGCCCGGGTGCCGGCGGCAATATCGCCGCCGACCTGGTCGCCAAGAGCGTGCCGGACGGCACTACCTTGCTGATGAGCTTCACCAGCCACACCATCAACGCCACGCTGTACAAGAAGCTGCCCTTCGACCCGGTCCAGGATTTCACGCCGATCACGCTGGTGGCGACCGTCCCCAGCGTGCTGGTTGCCACGCCGAGCCTGCCCGCGAATAACATCCCGGAATTGATCCAGCTGGCCAAGAGCAAGCCCGGCAAGCTGAATTTTGCGATCGGCTCGGTGGGTTCGTCCGTGCATCTGGCCGGCGACATGTTCAAGATGATGACGGGCACCTACATCGTCAACATCCCCTACAAGGGCACCGCGCCGGCCATTACGGACGTGCTCTCGGGCCAGGTCGACCTGATGTTCGCCAGTACCTTCAACGTGCTCCCGCACGTCAGGAGCGGGAAACTCAAGGTGCTTGGCGTCACCAGCCCGGCGCCGCTGCCGCAGTTCCCTGGCGTCGCGCCGATCGGCGCCACCGTCAAGGGGTTCGAGTCCAGCGCCTGGTTCGGCCTGTTCGGCCCCGCTGGCCTGCCACCGGACGTCTTGCAGGCGCTTTACCAGGCTGCCCGCAGGGGCCTTGAGGCGCCCGCGGTGCGCAAGCGCCTGGAGCTCGACGGCGCGCAGCCGGTCGGCAATTCGCCAGAGGCCTTTGCCGCCTTCGTGCGCAATGACATCAAGCGCTGGGCCAAGGTGGTCAAGTATTCGGGAGCCACGCCGGAATGAGGCCGCTCGCCGGGCCCGCCCACACGCCGGCCACGTTGGCGCAAAAGCTGGTTGCGCGGGCGGCCGGCCTCGAGAGGGTCACGCCGGGCACCATCGTGACGTGCCGGGTGGACCTGGCCATGTCGCACGATTCCAGTGGCCCGCGTCGGGTGGCGCCGCTGCTGCGCGAACTGGGCGCCAAGGTGTGGGACCCGGAGCGCTATGTGGTGGTGACCGACCACTACCTGCCCGCGGCCGATCCCGAGGCGCAGGCCATCGTGCGCTTCACCCGCGACTGGGTCCGCGAGGCACGCCTGCCTCACTTCATCGACGGCGAAGGCATCTGCCACCTGGTATTGCCCGAACACGGCCACGTGCTGCCGGGACGCTTCATCGTGGGCGGCGACAGCCACAGCCCCACCGGCGGCGCGTTCGGGGCGTATATGTTCGGCATCGGCGCGACCGAGATGGCCGGCGTGCTGGCCACCGGCGAGATCTGGTTGCGCGTGCCGCATACCATCCGCCTGCAATGGGACGGCAAGCTCTCGGCCGGCGTTTGCGCCAAGGACATCATGCTGTTCCTGTGCGGCCGGCTGGGACTGGATGGCGGCCGCTATGAAGCCATCGAGTACACCGGCGAGGCCGTGACGGCCCTGCCCATGCAGGAACGCATGACGCTGACCAACATGAGCGCCGAGCTTGGCGCACAGACCGGCCTGATCGCGCCCGACGCCACCACGCGGGCCTGGCTGGCGCAGGCCGGCGTGCCCGCCGCGAAGCTCGACGCCATCGCGCTCTCGCACTGGCGCAGCGAGCCCGGTGCGCCAGTGCTGGCAAGCCACCGCTTCGACGCAGCCGCGCTGGCGCCACAGGTGGCCGCGCCGCATTCGCCAGCCAACACCGGCCCGGTCGACCAGGCCGCCGGCCAGCGCGTGGACATCGCCTACCTGGGCGCCTGCACCGGCGCCAAGCTGGAAGACCTGCGCATGGCTGCCAGCGTGCTGCGCGGCCGGCGCGTGGCGCCGGGGGTCACATTGCAGGTGGCGCCCGCCTCGCTGCGCGACCAGCGCCAGGCCGAGAGCGAGGGCACGCTGGCCATCCTGCTGGACGCCGGGGCGCAATTGCTGCCCAATGCATGCAACGCGTGCGCGGGCTATGGCCCTTCCCGCTTTCCTGCCGACAGCCGCGCCATCGCCTCGACCGCGCGCAACTTCGCCGGCCGCATGGGCGAAAGCGGCAGCGCGGTCTGGCTGGCTTCGCCGCTGACCGTGGCGGCGTGCGCCGTCACCGGAAGCATCACCGACCCGCGCGGGTTGCTGCCATGAGCCCAGCCCCCATCCCCCCCCTTCCTGGCGGCCGGATCTGGCGCTTTGGCGACAACGTGGATACCGACCAGATGGCACCCGGCACCCATATGAAGGGCGGTGTCGAAGAGATTGCCCGTCACTGCCTGGCCGGGCTGCGTCCCGAGTTTCCAGCCGCGGTGCGCCCCGGCGACCTGCTGGTGGCCGGGCGTAACTTTGGCGTGGGTTCCTCGCGCGAGCAGGCGCCACAGGCACTGCGCCATCTCGGCCTGGCCGCGGTGATCGCGCCATCTTTCGCTGGCCTTTTCTACCGCAACGCGATCAATCTGGGCCTGCCGGCGCTGGTCTGTCACGACGCCACGCGCCTGGTGGATGGCGCGGCGGCGCGGCTGGAACTCGGGCAGGCTTGCCTGGTGCTGCCCGATGGCAGCCGCGTGGCTTGCGAGCCGATCCCCGAATTCCTGCGCGCCCTGCTGCAGGCCGGTGGCCTGGTGCCGCACCTGAAGGCCAGGCTGGCAGCGCAGCGCTAAAGGCGCCCGCGCAGGCGGCAGCGCAACCAGCCGCGCAACCTCAAGCCGGGCGCCCGCAGGCACGCTGGCGCAGCAAGGCCATCACTTCCTCATCGGTGGTCTGCCTGAAATCCAGGTAGAACGCGCCCACTGCGCCAAAGCTGGCTGGCACGTTCAGGCAGATCACCTCGTGCGCCGACGCGCGCAGGCTGGCCTCACCCTCGATGGAGGCAACCGGCACGGCCGCCACCACCCGCTTTGCCTGCGCCTGGCGCACGCCTTCCAGCGCGGCGCGCATGGTGGCGCCGGTTGCCACGCCGTCGTCCACCACGATCACGGTGCGCCCGGCCATCGCCGGCACTGACGCTCCCCCGCGATAGCGCTGCTGCCGGCGCCCGATCTCGTCGAGCTGGCGGCCGCGCTCGGCATCGAACGCACCGCTGTCACGTGCGCGGCGCGTCCAGGGATCGTCGTTTGCCACAGTCAGCGGCGCACTGCCGGCGGCGTCGCCCTCCACGACCGCGCCCAGCGCCAGCTCCGGATAGCCGGGAGCCCCGATCTTGCGGACCAGCAGGATATCGAGCCGTCCTTCGAGGATCCGCGCCACCTCAAAGGCAACCGGCACACCGCCGCGCGGCAGCGCCAGCACCAGTGGCGCCTCGCCAGCCGCGGCGGCGCCAAAGCCGCGTTCCGCCAGGTGCCGTCCAAGAAAGATCCCGGCTTCGCGGCGATCGGCAAAGCACGGCGGCAATGGCGGGAAGCGGGACATGGCTGGCTCCTGCAGTGGGTCGGTCGGGCCGGGGCAGGCCAGTGCCGTGAGCGCGTGCTCGCACCGCTCACGGCAGCGAGGCAGCGCGGCATGCGCGCGCACTAGCCAAATATAGACCGATAAGGCTGGCGAATCGAGGTGGGGAAAGGGAATCCGGAAAGCAAGGCGGGATGGGACGGCTAAGGCACCGTGCATGCCCGATCACCGTGCCACGTGCTGGCGGCGCCTCGGCCAGCGCGCGATTGGACGTGATTGCGCAACAGTGTATTTTGCCCGGGCCGGATTATCTTTCCGGCGCGTTTGGCTAACATGGCCTGTACCGATGGCAGCCACACGGATCGCCATTTCACCAGCGCCAGCTACGAGGCATAACCCCGTGGCGCGCCAGTCAGACGCAGCGAGAACGCACATGAGTACGCATCACAAATCCACGCACGACACCCAGCGCAAAGACCGGGCGGTCACTGACGCCAGCGGCCTAGGCCTCGATATCCCATACGGCTCGCTCGACGCAGCGGCACTCGCCGAGCTGCCGTATACGTTTCGTCCCGTCGGCACCGCCACTCGCTTCTACAACGAGTGCTTCAGTTAAGCCGCTGAACGCAGCAACGCCGTCGGTGCCCTTGGGTCGCATGACCCCGGGGCACCGGCGGCGTTCTCCATTGTGTCATTGCGTCATTGCGCTCACGCGTTAGCGGGTACGCTTGGCGTCTTCCCTGGCGTCACCATAAGCGGCCTGCGTCTTGCCGGCGATCTCGCCGTGTCCGCGCCGTGCCCACATGCTTGAACAGGGGGGCGCCGAGATCAGCTTAGGCAGTCGCGGCGGCTTTGCTGCTTGTCAGGCGGCGGCTGTAAGCCCAGTAGGACGAATGCCCACGCGTCCGGGATAGCGGAGCGAATGAGGCCCGGCGTCTGGGGGAGACAGGAAAATCAACAGGGAAATCAAAAGAGCGCCTCGCGTAGGAACACGAGGCGCTGGCCGGCAAGGAGAATCCAGCAGGGAGGCGCATAGCCCGACGGGGAAAGTAAGGCTACACGCGGATTCTATATCATTTTTATCAATTAAAAATAGGCAAAACGTTTCATATTTGCGCATAAACCGCTCCATCGGGGCAGGCTCAGACGCGCTCCGGCACGGCCAGGCCATCGCCAGGCAACGCAGCCGGCACGGCCAGGCCATCGCCAGGCAACGCAGCCGGCACGCCGCGCTCGAGATGCGAGGGCAGCCACCCGCATAGCCCGTCCCGCGTCAGCGGGCGCGCAAAGTGATAGCCCTGCCCCAGGCGCACGCCCTTGCCCGCCAGCCACGCGCGCTGCGCCTCGCATTCGATGCCCTCGGCCACCACCGCCAGATCCAGGGCGTGGGCAAAGCTGATGGTGACGTCGACAATCTGGCCGCTCACCTTATCGCCAGGGTCGGCCTGCACAAAGATGCGATCGAGCTTGAGGAAGTCCACCTCGAACTGCTTGAAGTAGGCCAGCCCGCAGTAGCCGGTGCCAAAGTCGTCCACCGCCAGCTTGATGCCGCGCGCCTTGGCGCGCTGGATCGCACTGCGCTGGTGCTCCACCAGCGAGACGGCATCGCGCTCCGTGATTTCCAGCACCGGGGTCACGTTGGCCAGCAGCAGTGCGAATAGCGGCGAGTCTTCGGCCCAGAAGCCCGCATCGTCAAAGTGCTCGCTGGTGACGTTGAAGGCAAGATGGAACGCGGGCGGCAACGCCAGCGGCTCGATGTCGCGCAGCACACGGGGGATCAGGTGCAGCGTCAGCGCGACCGCCAGATGCTGTTGCTCGATAGCCGGAATGAAATGCTCGGGCTCGAGCAAGCCGCGCCTCGGGTGCGCCCAGCGTGCCAGCACTTCCACCCCCGTGCACAGCCCGCTTTCCAGATCGACCACCGGTTGGTAGTAAGGCACGAACTCGCCGTTGCGCAGCCCGCGCTGCAGCTCCGCGGCAAAGGAGCGGCGCGCCGCCCGGCGCGAATGCAGCCCCAGCACCATCAGCGCAGCGATGCCCGCGGCCAGCGGTGGCAGCACCATGTACTTGAGGCTCTCATGCAGTATCAGGCTGTGCGGCGCGCTCGCGATGACGGTGATCGGGTGTCCCGTCAGTGGCCGGATATCGACAATGCCATGCGCGCCCTGCCCGGCGTCATCACGCCGCACCAGGGCTGGGGCACCGGCATGCTCGCCCGCATCGCTCACTGCGCCACCAGCGCCGCCGGCGCCGCCGTTGAGCATGAAGCGTGTGCCCGCCACCTCGATCTCGATACCAGGAAACCCCAGCTTGCCCGCCGACTGCACCATGTCGGCCAGATAGCGCCCCTCCACCCAGACCAGTACGCCGCTGCCCGGGGCGGTGCCTGAGAACACGGCAAGCGCCATGCTGGCGCCGTGAGGGGGTTTGGCAAAGAGGTACTGCAACCCGGGCCGCCAGTTCAGTAGTTCGCCCAGGGGAGCCGCTATCTCACCGCGCACCGCCGAGCAATAGCGCATGCCGCGCGCCACCAGCACCACATCGCGGATATAGGCGGTGTAGGCACCCTGCTCCTGCAACTGGCGCGCCACGCCGCGGCAGGGTGCGCCCACCAGCTCGCGGTCCTGGTAGGCAATGTCAAGCGTATCGGCCAGCGCGAGTTCGAGGTTGTCACGCACCGCCGACGACATGCGCTCCACGCGCTCGCGCGCATCGTGCGCGGCCAGCATCGCGATCAGCCATAGCGCCAGGCCGGCGGCAAGCAACGCCGCCAGCAAGGCGAGCCGCCGCGCCCCCGCGTTGCCCGCCTCTCCCCGCAGCCAGCGCTTCATGTTGCCGCTGGCAGGCTGAGAGTGACGACGGTGCCCTTGCCGATCTCACTGGCAAGCGTGATCTGCCCCTGATGCACCGCCACGATCTCACGCACGATCGCCAGGCCCAGGCCGTTTCCCGTTGTATTGCCCCGCCGGTTGGCCCGGTAAAAATTCTCGAACGCCATGCCCGCTTCTTCCTTCGTCATGCCGATACCCCGATCCTCGACCCTGACCGAGACCTTTTCCTGCTCTAGCGGCAGCGGCTCGACCGTGACGGTAACTTCGTCTTTCCCGTCAGAATACTTCAGCGCATTTTCTATCAGGTTGCGTACCGCCTGTGACAATTGCGCGCGGTCCGCCAGAACGTGCAGCGGCACGCCGGCATCGATCACGCGCACCCTGCCCGCTTCGGCGAACTCGCCCGTCACCGTCTCGCGCACGAGCGTGGCTACCTCCACGCGTTCACGCTCGAGCATGCCGCTGCTGCGGGCTTCGATGCGGGCCAGGTCGAGCAAGTCGGACAACAGCGCATTGATCTGGCCGGCACGGGCGTGGATGGCGTGATAAATGCCGCCGCGCCGCTCCACCGGCACCACATCGGCACTCAACAGTTCGGCATAGCCGGCAATGCCCGCAACAGGCGCCTTGAGCTCATGCGCAGCCGCGGAGACAAAATGGGATTTCATGCGGTCATGGCGCAGTTGCGTCGTCACGTCGCGCAGCACCAGCACCAGGCCGCCGCCGCTGGCCGCATGCACGATGCGCACCTCGTAGGCCGGCGACACCGCCATGTCGAACTCGACGATGCCGGCGAATTCCCCGGCCGGCTCGGCCCGGTCCAGTTCCGCCAGGAGCTGCTCGGCGCAGCAGGCCTGCCGCGCCGCACGCCGGCCGCGGTAGAGCCAATGGACAAACTCGCGCTGCGTGGCGCCGCGCAGCCGCGACAACGACACGCCCAGCAGTTCGCATAGCGCGGTATTGGTCTCGTCGATCACACGGTCACGGCCAAACACCGCCACACCGTCGGGCATGGCCAGAAACAGCCCGCGCAAATGCTGCTTCTTCTCGGCCAGGATATCGCGCACCACGGTCTCGGGGGGGGGGGGGGGGGGGGGGGGGGGGGCAAGCTGGCCCACCGCGATGAACTGCCTGACCTGGAAGAACATCACCAGCAAGGTGACCACGCCGGCGATCGCAATGCCCGCGCGCAAGCGGTCGTGATAGCTGGCAAGGGCCGCATCGCTGCTGATGCCGGCCAGCACCGCGAGATTGCGCCCGGGCAAGCGCTGGATGGCGTAGATGCGGCGGGCGCCATCCAACCCGCCGGCGGCCGTGACAAGGCTGTCCTGCGTGCCGGCCAGCGCCCCGCGCAACGCGGAGCCGGGCAACAGCACCTGGCCTGGCTGGCAGCTTTCCTGGCTCCAGCGCGCGCGTACCACGAAGTCGTCGGTGCCGGCCAGCAGCACGGTGCCGGAATCCCCCAGGCCCGCCTTGGCGTAGACCTGCGACAGGTAGCCGGGATCGAGCGACACCACCACCACGCCCGCGAAACGGCCATCCTTGGCGCCCACGATGCCTCGGGACAATGGCATGGACCAGTGGCCGCTGACACGCCCGGCAAGGGGCAGGCCGACATACAGCGACGGCAGCGCACGGCTCTCGTGCACGCGGAAATACTGGCGCTCGCTCAGGTCCAGCGACACGAAGTCCGCGCGAGTGGATGCGCGCAGCCTGCCGCCGCGGTCTAGCACGGACACCTCGAGAAAGGGGGCGATGGCAAGGTAGCCGCCGCGCTTCCATTGCGCCAGCGGCAGCGCGGGCCCGCGCTCCGTTACGGCGCCACCAACGAGCGACGCGATCTGGTCGGCCTCGGCCAGCGTACGCTCGGCATGCTCGGCGAGCAGCCCGGCCACGCGGGCCAGGCCGGCATGCACGTGCCGCAATTCGGCCGCACGGTCCCATAGCCCCAGGCCGGCGAGCGCGCACCAGATGCAGACCACGATGACAATGCCTGACCAGAACGGGCGTCTCGCAAAGCGATGCGCACCTGCCAATGCCTGCCGGTAGATTTCCAGCCTCATGGGAAAGCTACCAAAAAACGAATATATTGTTCATCACAGCCGTGAATCGCAGCCTTCGATACTTGTCCGCGCGTGCGTGCGCCCCGCGCACCCTCCGGGTGCCGCTGCCTGAAGACAGCCTGGTTGCGGCAAAGCTTCACAGTATGATCTATTCAGCTGCGCCAGTCCGCTCGCATGGCCCATCGCCCCGGGACATCCGGCGTAGCCGGCCAGGTGCATCGCGAAGCGTTAACTTCAACGACTCAGCGATGCTTTATCATAATTGCGTGTTTTCCTGGCATTAAGTTGCGCTTAGGCAGCTTTTCGAAGAATAATGAAAACAATACGATACGTAACGCCGCAGCCCCGCCCGGCGCGCGTTGCGTCAGTTGAAGAGGCCATATGACCGATCTGCGCTTTTATTCCACCAGGACCGCTGCCGAGATGCTGGGCGTCTCCCTGCGCACGGTCCAGCTCTGGGTCGAAAATGGCCGGCTGCCCGCGTGGAAGACCGACGGCGGACATCGCAGGATCCCCGCCGATTCGGTCGACCGCATGGTGGCCGACCAGCGCAGCCAGACCGCCGCGCCCACGACGGCCGCAGCCGCCCCGGCGGGAAGGGCATTTCGCGTACTGCTGGTGGAGGACGACGAGCACCTGCTGCAGATTTACCGCATGGCGCTGGAAACCCTCAACCCGTCGGTCGAAATCCTCGAGGCCACGAACGGATACGATGGCTTGCTGCTCATTGGCAGCAGCAAACCCGACCTTGTCCTCCTGGATCTGATCATGCCTGGCATCGATGGCTTCCGCCTGTGCAGGACCATCGACGCGCAGCAAGAGTTCGCCGCCACACGCATCGTCGTGGTGACTTCGCTGGACAAGCATGCCATTGCGGACCGCGGCGGCATTCCCGGGCATATCCGTGTCTTTTCCAAGCCAATCCCGATGTCCGTGCTGCAGTCGCTGGTGGTGACCTTGCAGGTCAGCCCTGGCACGCCAGCCTAGGGTCGGTCCGCGCAGGCGCAATGGCGAGATTCGGCGCCGCCATTGTATATCATTTTTTTCAAATACATCGATGCGCCAAGTTTCATATTTACGCGAACCGCGTGCGGTAAAGGACTGCCTGCTCTAGCCACGCTCCCCTTCGCAAAGATCCCGATGTCTATCCATGAATGACACCTGCGGGAAGCTGTACGCCTGGCGCACGCCAATCGCGCGCGCGGCGGCCGCCCCTTTGGCGCGGTGCTTGGGCTCGATGGCGAACAGGTGGCGACCGGCGTGCGGGCGGTGCGCTACGTCTTCGACGATAGAGCGAAAACCATGCGCAAAAACGGGCCGCAAGTGCAAAGCGTACCCGTTTCTGCGTGGTCAATAGAACCCGTTCCGTACCCGTTTCTGCGTGATTTCCGACAGACCGGAGCAGGGGCGTACCCGTTTCTGCGCGGCGCAAGGCGCCTGGGCGCCGGCCCTGGTCAGTAGGTTTTGTAGGGCAGGAACTTGTCCGACATCTCGATCTTCACGCGATCGCCATTCGGATCGGCATCGCGCCGCAGGTCCATGCGGAAATCGATCGCGCTCATGATGCCATCGCCAAACTCTTCGTGGATCAGCGCCTTGAAGGTCGTCCCGTAGATGCTGACCAGTTCATAGAAGCGGTAGATCAGCGGATCGGTCGGCACGGGAGTGGGCAGCGAGCCCTTGTAAGGCACGGTGCGCAGCCACGGCTCGGCCTCCGGCGGCAAGCCGAAGATCTCCATGATGGCCTGCGCGCCGGGCGCGTCGAAGGCCATCTGGCCCAGGCACGCGGCGGTCGTCCACTCCTTGCTCTTGCCGACCTTCTCGGCCACATCGGACCACCTGATGCCTTTGGTGACCTTGGCCTCAATGATCAGGTCGGTGATATCGCTGCGATTCATTTGCGCTCCTTTGGATTCTGGATTGGTTTTGGGGGGACTTTGGGACGGGGCGGCGCTAGCGCCGGACGATGTCAGGGAAGCCCGTCCAGCCGCGTGCAAGCCGCGGTGCGCGCGTTGTCGTATCGCGCCAGCGCGGCAAAAGACGTAGCACCCGGCACGAGGGCCTGCAGCGCCAACACGACAAGAAGGATCGGCATCGCACCTCCGCAGGTTCGTGCGCACAAGATGGTGACGCGCCCGGCACGCCTCAGGCACACATCAGGCAATGTCACCGCGCGCCAGTGTGGATCGATGCGCGCATCACCAGAATGACCACGGGCGCACCCTCGTGGCAAGGCGCTCCGCGCAAGGTTCATGCCACTGCACCGGGCACCGGACGCTTCGCCAGACGGTGCATGCAAGCGCGGGTGCTACGCACGGGCGCACCAAGGCCGACGCGGCGCACGCACTGCCGCGGTGAATCACGCCGCGCGTGCGCACCTGTCATTGCAGCCTCGCCCCCAAGCGGTGCAGCGCGGCGGGTGGAATCCTGCCGCACGCCGTGCATCACGTCGCGCCGCACGTGGCACAGCCGTTGCTTGCATACAAGATCGCATACAAGCAGGGCACAACGGCCGCAGCCTGAGACCCGCGAATTCCCGGAGAAAACGCCATGACTCAACTTTGCGACCAGACGCTGGCGCACTACGCCCGCAGCGCGCTCAAGCTGCACGGGCTGGAGCTGCCCATGGACGCCGAGGCGCGCGTGATCGAACAATTCCTGCACGTGGCCGCGGTAGCGGTGCCCCTGCTGGCGCACCCGCTGGATGCGCATGAAGAGCCGGCTCCGGTGAACCGGCCATGAACACGCGCGATGCCGTGGGCGTGGCGGCGTGCCCGAGGCCATCCGCATGGCTCGCGCGGGCCGCGGCATGAGCGGCGCCGAGGTCCGTGTGGTCTCGCGCGCCGAAGCAGTCTACGCGCAGCTACGCGACGACATCTTCGAGTTCCGGATGCTGCCCGGCGACCGCTTCACCGAAGGCGAGATCGCCCAGCGCCTGGGCGTGTCGCGCACGCCGGTGCGCGAGGCGCTGCTACGGCTGCAATCCGACGCGCTGGTGCAGGTGTATTTCCGCAGCGGCTGGGAGGTGGTGCCACTGGATTTCACACGTTTCGACGAGCTCTACGAGCTGCGCAAGCTGATCGAGGTCAACGCCGTGCGCATGCTGTGCACGCACGCCACGCCCACGGTGGATCACGGCGCGCTGGCCCAGCTTGCGCAGTTCTGGCAGGTGCCGCAGGACGCGCGCCTGGACGACGGCCGCCTGGTGGCGCAGCACGATGAGGCCTTTCACGCGGCACTGGTAGCGGCGGCGGGCAATCGCGAAATCGCCAGCGTGCACCGGCAGGTGACCGAGCGCATCCGCATCATCCGCCGGCTCGATTTCACCTACGCCGCGCGCGTGACCGCCACCTACGACGAGCACGCCGCCATCCTGCGCGAGATCCAGCGCCAGCGCGCGGAGCAGGCCGTGCTGCTGCTGTCCAGCCATATTGAAGAAAGTCGCGCTGAAGTGCGCAAGATCACGCTGCACCGCTTGCAGACGATACGCACCGACGGCACGCGCACCCAACATGCACCGCGATAGCACCACGTAGGCGCAGCGCGCCCCGGCGTGTCGATGTCGACGGCGAGCGTGATCGTGGCGGAGATGTTCGTCGGCTCGGACACCTGCCCTGGCCACCGCATCATCGATGCGCAGCAGGTCTTCAACTCTCGATCTTCGGGCCCGATGAGACGCGCGCAAACGGGCCGCTGCGGGGGCAAATCTTTGCGAGAGTTATTTCCGATGTAACGCCACATTACGGGACCGGCCACGGTCCCGTTTTCTTTTCGAGGCTGCGGCCGGCCCCGCGCCACCACCCGTGCGCCCAATGCCGGCAAGGCCTGGCGGGTGACGTGCAGGGGCCCGGAAAGCCTCGCCAAAGGTGAAGCCGAGGCCCTTGAAAGTGTGATTGCGCCTTACAAGTGCGAGCACACCGGCGCGGGCCCGATCGCTACAGTGAGGCCATGTTCAACGCGAAGCCAGTCACGGAGTCCCCAACATGAAACGCGCCATCGCCCTGGTTGTCCTGCTCTGCTCCGCAGCGTCCCTGCTGTCCGCCTGCATCGTGGTGCCCCCGCGTGGCGGCCCGCCGCCGTACCGTTACCACGACCGCTATTGAGCGGCTGCAGGTAACACGCACGCGCCGCCCCCGAAATCCAACGCATCGCTCGCACCCCTGGAGTTGAACCATGAAACGCCAACTGCTGCTCGCCCTCACTACCCTTGCCGCCGGCGCCGCGCTTGGCCTGATCTCGCCGGCCCAGGCCCAGGCCTATCCCCCGGGCTACCACGGCAGCCCGCATATGCGCCCGGCGCCGCCCCCGCCGCGCTATGAGCCCCGCCCGCCGGGCCGTCCTGGCCAGGCATGGGTGCCGGGACACTGGAGCGCCAACGGCGGCAGCTATGCCTGGCGCGGCGGCTACTGGCAGCGCGAACGCCCGGGTCACCGCTATGTGCCCGAGCGCTGGGTGCAAAGCCCGCGCGGCGGCTGGGTGATGCGGCCCGGCTACTGGGCCCGCTAAGCCGATCCTTCCCGGCCAGGCAACCAAGTGCGCCGTCCCCGCCTTGCGCGTGGACGGCGTCTTTTTTTTCGTGCTTGCAAAGCACACCCGGCACGCGGCGCCAGCGCGCCATCGAGTGTGTGCTAGCCAACAGTCCCCCCCGCAGCCCGGCATTACAGTCACCTCACTACCCGTCACCCGGCTCGCCGCGAACGCGAGCCAGGCTTCGTGCTGCGTGAAGGAGACATGCCATGGCAGACGACAAGCAGATCGTACCGGTCATCCTGTGTGGCGGCGCCGGCTCGCGGCTGTGGCCATTGTCGCGCGA
This sequence comes from Cupriavidus sp. MPR-AND1C, assembly GCF_058809705.1. Classification (NCBI taxonomy): domain Bacteria; kingdom Pseudomonadati; phylum Pseudomonadota; class Betaproteobacteria; order Burkholderiales; family Burkholderiaceae; genus Cupriavidus; species Cupriavidus sp. MPR-AND1C. Next base: position 23,217 of record NZ_JBXASU010000028.1, read on the forward strand.
CGGCTATCCCAAGCAGTTCCTGCGCCTGCTCGGACAGGACTCGCTGCTGCAGGACACCCTGTTGCGGGTGCGGGAGATTCCCGGCGCGCAAGCCCCGATCCTGGTCAGCAACGAAGCGCACCGTTTCGTGGTGGCCGAGCAGGCGCGGGAGGCAGGCTGCGCGCTGTGCGCCATCGTGCTTGAGCCGCATCCGCGCAATACCGCGCCCGCCGCGGCGGTGGCCGCGCTGCAAGCGCGCAGCGGCGGCTCGGACCCGGTGCTGCTGGTGCTGCCCTCCGATCACCTGATCCGCGACCGCGCCGCCTTCGCCCGGACCGTGTGCCAGGCCAGCGCCGTGGCCGCAACCGGCGTGGTGGTGACGCTGGGCGTGGTGCCCACGTTTGCCGCCACCGGCTACGGCTATATCAAGGCAGTGCCCAGCAATACGGCTGACTTGCTGTCGGTCACGCGCTTTGTCGAGAAGCCCTCGCTGGAAATGGCTACCGGCTACCTGCAGGAAGGCAACTGCTTCTGGAACAGCGGCATTTTCCTGTTCCGCGCCTCCGTCTATCTCGCCGCGCTGGAGCGGTTTGCCCCCGACATCCTGCTGGCCGCGCAGGAGGCGATGGTGCGCGGCCACCGCGACCTGGACTTCTTCCGGCTCGACACGGACGCCTTTGCCGCCTGCCGCTCTGACTCGATCGACTACGCCGTGATGGAGCACCTGCGTGACGCGCAAATGGCGCCGCTGTCCGCCGACTGGAGCGACGTGGGCTCCTGGGATGCGGTCTGGAAGGCCGCCGAAAAGACCACCGATGGCAACGTGGCCATCGGCGACGTGGTCACGCACCACGCGCAGGGCTGCCTCGTCCACGCCTCGCACCGGATGGTGGCGGTCGCCGGCCTGGACGACGTGATGGTGGTGGAAACGCCGGACGTGGTGCTGGTGGTCCACAAGGATCACTGCCAGGACGTGAAGCAACTGGTGGAAGCGGTGCGCGCCCAGGGCCGCCCCGAGGCCACCCAGCATCGCAAGGTATACCGGCCCTGGGGCGCCTACGACGCCGTGGACCACGGCACGCGCTACCAGGTCAAGCGCATCACGGTCAAACCCGGCGCCAAGCTCTCGCTGCAACTGCATCACCACCGTGCCGAGCACTGGGTGGTGGTTTCCGGCACGGCGCGCGTGCGCCGCGGAGACGTCGAGTACCTGCTGACCGAAGACCAATCCACTTATATCCCGATCGGCGAGGCGCACAGCCTTGAAAACCCCGGCCGGATCCCGCTCGAACTGATCGAGATCCAGTCCGGCTCCTACCTTGGCGAAGACGACATCATCCGGATGGCAGATATCTATGGGCGCACATGACCTCGAACCCTTCGGCCGGCTCGCGGCCACCGAGCTGCAGCCCGAGGCCAGCGGCGACACCGGCAGCGGCGGGGCGCAACGCCCGCGCCGCGCGCTGATCACCGGCATCACGGGCCAGGACGGCGCCTACCTGTGTGAGCTGCTGATTGCCAAAGGCTACGAGGTGCACGGCATCAAGCGCCGCAGTTCGCTGTTCAACACCGAGCGCATTGACCACCTGTACCAGGATCCGCAAGCGCCCAGGCGCAGCCTGATCCTGCATCACGGCGACATGACCGACACCGCCAGCCTGGTGCGGGTGGTGCAGCAATCGCAACCTGACGAAATCTACAACCTGGCGGCGCAAAGCCACGTGCAGGTGTCGTTCGAGGAACCCGAATACACCGCCAACACGGACGCGCTGGGCACGCTGCGCCTGCTCGAGGCCGTGCGCATCCTTGGCCTGGAAAAGCAAACCCGCTTCTACCAGGCGTCCACATCCGAGCTGTACGGCCTGGTGCAGGCGACACCACAGAAGGAAACCACGCCGTTCTACCCGCGTAGCCCCTATGCAGCCGCCAAGTTGTACGCCTACTGGATCACGGTGAACTATCGCGAGGCCTACGGCATGTATGCCTGCAACGGCATCCTGTTCAACCATGAGAGCCCGGTGCGCGGCGAGACCTTTGTCACGCGCAAGATCACGCGGGCGATGGCGCGCATCGTGCTGGGGCTGCAGGACACGCTCTATCTCGGCAACCTGTCGGCCCTGCGCGACTGGGGCCACGCGCGCGACTACGTGGAAATGCAGTGGCTGATGCTGCAGCAGGACAAGCCCGAGGACTATGTGATTGCCAGCGGCGAGCAGCACAGTGTGCGCGAGTTCGTGCAGCTGGCCGCCCTGGAGCTCGGCATCACGGTGCGCTTCGAAGGCGAAGGCGCCGATGAGGTGGGCGTGGTGGCGCGCGTCGATGCCGCCGCCTGCCCGGTGACAGCGCGCTGCAAGCCAGGCGACACGATTGTGCGCGTGGACCCGCGCTACTTCCGCCCGACCGAAGTCGAGACGTTGCTGGGCGACGCCAGCAAGGCGCGCGAACGGCTGGGCTGGTCGCCACGCACGAGCTTCGGAGCCCTGGTGCGGGAAATGATGGAAGCGGACATTGCCGCGGCGCGGCGCGATGCGTTCGTCAAGCTGGCCGGGTTCCGGGCCTACGACCATCATGAGTGAAGCCGGCACCGCGGTGTCAGGCGGCCCCACGCCGTCATCCGCAACCCTGCCAGCGCGGCGATCGCGTGTGTTCGTGGCAGGCCACCGCGGCATGGTTGGCTCCGCCATCGTGCGCGCGCTGGACGCGCGTGGCCAGGCCGACATCATCACCCTCGGCCACGCCGCGCTCGACCTCACCGACCAGCAGCAGGTGCGCGCGTTCTTCGCCACCGGGGGCATCGACACGGTCTACCTGGCAGCCGCGCGCGTAGGCGGCATCCACGCCAACCACACCTTTCCCGCCGAGTTCATCCAGCAGAACCTGATGATCGCGGCCATCGTCATCCACGAAGCCTGGCGTGCGGGCGTGAAGCGCCTGCTATTCCTAGGATCGAGCTGCATCTACCCGAAGTTCGCGCCCCAGCCCATCAGCGAAGCCGCGCTGCTTACCGGGCCGCTGGAGCCCACCAACGCCCCCTACGCCTTGGCCAAGATCGCCGGCATCGCGCTGTGCGAGAGCTACAACCGCCAGTACGGCACCGACTACCGCTGCGTGATGCCGACCAACCTCTACGGCCCGGGCGACAACTATCACCCCGACAACAGCCACGTGATACCGGGCCTGCTGCGGCGCTTGCACGAAGCCAGCATGGCGCATGCCCAACAGGTGCCGGTGTGGGGCAGCGGCACGCCGCTGCGCGAGTTCCTCTACGCGGACGACCTGGCCGCGGCATGCCTGCACGTGATGGCGCTGCCCGAAGCCGCGTACCGCCAGACCGCGCCGGCCGGATTCCTGAACGTGGGCAGCAACGAGGAAGTCAGCATCCGCGAACTGGCGGGGCTGGTGGCGCAGACCGTGGGCTTTCGCGGCGACATCGTCTTCGACAGCAGCAAGCCCGACGGCACACCGCGCAAGCGGCTCGACTGCACGGCCCTTGCCGCCACAGGCTGGCAACCGGCCGTGACGCTGCGCGACGGCCTGCGGCTGGCCTACCTGGATGCACTGCAGAGCGCAAGGCTGGCGCATGGCACAGCACCGGCACAACACGTGGAGGCCTGACATGAAACCCCTGCTCCGCCATCCCGACGAGCGTGCGCGGCCTCAGGCCGAGGCGTGCGCGACGTCGGCCACCTCGGCCGCCGGCAGCGGGGCAGCGAGTCCCGGCGCGCTCTGGCCCGGGCAGGTCATCTTTCCCACGGGCAGCGCGGATGCCGGCCTGTGGCGGCGCTGCCTGCAGCAAATGCGCGCCATCTCGCTCAGTCCCGGCGCGCTGGTGGTGCTGGCGGGACAGAGCCGGCTGGAGAACTGGGCCATGCTGCTGGCCAGCATGGCGCTGGGGCGGCGGCGCGCGGCCTTCTTCCATGGGGCCGCCTTTGCCAGCGTGCCCGGGCGCTTTGGCGCGCTGGCGGACGCGGTATTGCTGCGCCATTGCCAGGGCGTCTTCGTGGGTAGCGAGCGCGGCTGCGCGCGCGCCATTGCCGCCGACGTTCCCCCGCGCAGGATCTTTGCCTGCCGCCCGCCGGCCGTGCTGCCGGACGGCTTCGATGCTGCCGCCGAACAGCGCAAGCGGATCGAGCACGCTGCGCCGGCACATGCGCCGCATTTCCTGCATGTTGGCCCCCTCACGCACGATCCGGCCCTGGTGCTGCTGCTCTATGCCTTTGCCGGCACGCGGCAGGCGTGGCCGGCGGCCACGTTATCGCTGGTGGGCACAGGCCGCGCCTATGGCCGGCTGCGCGCCATGGCCGACGCGCTCGGGCTGGGGCCGTCGGTACGCTTCCTGGGCGCGATGGCGCCGGCAGACCTCCCCGTGGAGTACCGCAAGGCGAACTGCCTGGTGCTGCCCGATGCCGCGCAGCGCTGGCATCCGCTGGTGCGCGAGGCATTGAGCTACGGCTGCCCGGTGGTGGTGAGCGTGAACAACGACGACGCCGGCGAACTGATACGCGACGGCGTCACCGGCCTGTATTTCAAGGCAGGCGACGCCGGTGCGCTGGCCAGGTGCCTGGTGCAAGTGCCCACGCGCTTTGCGGATGCCGCCGCCACCGCCACGCGCTGCCAGGCCGCCGCGCTGGAGGACTCCCCCGCCTCCGCGGGCCGGGCCATGGCGGCTGGCTGCGTGCGGATCATGGCCGCGGACTAGGCCCGCGCCGGCATATGCCGACACATGTCGACATGGCCGCCACGCACCCCGCGCGCCGCAGCGGGCGTGACGGCGGCGTAACCCATACAGCGCATCGATGCCACTGACGCTACCCTTGCCATGAAGATACTCATGTACTGCCTGAACTATGCGCCCGAGCTGACCGGCATCGGCAAGTACACCTGCGAGCAGGCCGAGTGGCTGGCCGCGCGCGGCCATGAGGTGCGGGTGGTCACCGCACCGCCGTACTATCCGGCGTGGCGCGTGGGCGAGGGCTATCGCGCGTGGCAATACAGCCGCGAGCGGCGGCGCTGGGTGGAGGTGTATCGCGCGCCGCTGTGGGTACCGCGCAGGCCAGGCGGCATCACGCGGCTGCTGCACCTGGCGAGCTTTGCCGTATCCAGCCTGCCCAGCCTGATGGCCCAGTTGCGCTGGCGCCCGGATGTGCTGTTCGTGGTGGAGCCTCCCCTGATGTGCGCGCCGGCCGCCTTGCTGTTCTCGCACTGGAGCGGCTGCAAGACCTGGCTGCATGTGCAGGACTACGAGGTCGACGCGGCCTTTGCGCTAGGGCTGCTCCGCCGGCCCTGGCTGCGCCGCCTGGCCCAGCGCGTGGAGCGTCAGTTGATGATGCGCTTTGACCGGGTCACGTCGATCTCACAGGCCATGGTCTCGCTGGCGCGCGGCAAGGGCACGGAGCCCGAGCGCACGGCCTTGCTGCCCAACTGGGTCAACCTGAGGGAAATCAGCGCCGGCAGCGCCGCGCTGGCGCGCCGCACGCTGGGCATTCCGGCGGATGCCGTGGTGGCGCTGTACTCGGGCAATATGGGCGCCAAGCAGGGGCTGGATGTCATGGCCGACGCCGCACGCCTGCTCGACGGCCGTGAACGCCTGCACTTCATCTTCTGCGGCGATGGCGCCGGGCGCCCGGCGCTGGAGGCCGCCTGCGCGGGGCTGCCACAGGTGCGCTTCCTGCCCTTGCAGCCCGCCGGCATGTTTGCCTCGCTGCTGGCCGCCGCCGACATTCACCTGCTGCCTCAACGCGCCGGCGCCGCCGACCTGGTCATGCCCTCGAAGCTGACCGGCATGCTGGCCAGCGCTCGCCCGGTGGTCGCCACCGCGGAGCCGGACACGGAACTTGGCCGCGTGGTTGCGCAATGCGGCGTGCTGGTGCCGCCGGGCGACGCAGCCGCGCTGGCCGCCGCCATCGACACGCTGGCGGCGCAGCCTGCGCTGCGCGCGCACCTGGGCGGCGCTGCGCGCCGCTGGGCCGAGCAGCACCTGGACCGCGACATGGTGCTGGGCGAACTGGAAAAAACGCTGTTCGCGCTGATCAGGCACCAGCCCGCCGGCGCGCCCAGCACCGCCGGGGTCGGCAGCGACTAGCACACGCCACCGCTCAGGTGTTCAACCGCTCAGGCGCTCATGCGTCCACTGACACGCGGTCTTCCACCGAAGCCGCCGCCAGCACCGTGAGATAAATGCTCTCGTACTGGTCGATGGCCTTCTCGGCGGAGAAATTTCCCGCCCACGCGATCGAGCGCGCGGCCACCTCGGCGCGCCGCGCTTGCGGCCATGCGAGCATCCCGGCCAGCACGTCCGCGCCGCGTTGCGCCCAGGCATCCATGTCACCGCTAGCCAACGGCTCGAGCAGCTGCACCTGGTCGCCACCGATCTCGGTCATCGGCGCGCGATTGGTGGTCAGCACCGGCGCGCCGCATGCCATGGCTTCGATGATGGGCCAGCCAAAACCTTCTTCCAGGCTCGGAAACAGCATCACAGCGGCCAGCGAATAGGCTGCCTGCACCGCCTCGGTAGGCAGCCCCGTCAGAAAGCGCACGCTGCCGCCAAGGGTGATCGCCCGTTCGCCCTGCTCGCGCATTTGCGCGGTGGGATCGCCGCCGACCATCCACAGCGCCCGCGGCTCGCGGCACTGCCGGCAATAGGCTAGGTAGAGCGCCAGCACGCCTTCACGGTTCTTGTACCACTGGTTGCCGCCGATATGCACCAGCATGCCTTGCGGATCGGCAGGCACGCCAGCGCGCTGCAGGCAGGCCAGCGCCTCGGTGGTGCCCATCCTGCGGAACGGATAGTTCATGCCGTTGTAGACCACCCATGCCGCCTCGGGCGCGCACGGATGCAGCCGCCGCAGGTCGCGCATGGTCTTGTTGGAGACGGCGATAAACGCCTTTCCCTGCAACAGGCCCCAACGGATCAGCGACTGGTAGGTGTGCCCGCTGGCCGAGAGCCCTTGCTCGGGGAACTCCCCGGCGAGCGTGCGCAGGGCGATGAAATCATGGCAGTGCACCACGTGCGGACGATGGCGCAGCAGCGGCATCCAGATGCCCAGCGCATGATCGGCCAGCACCAGCAAGGTGTCCTTGTCGACCTTGCGCAAGCGCCACAGCGCAAGCATCGGGAACAGGATGTACTGATCGATGTAGCCCAGCCATTTCCGCAGCCCGCCGCGCGCCGGCAGGCGGCACATCACGGCGGCGGGGGTCCATAGATCGGCCTGGTGGCCGCGTGCGCGCATGCCGTCGATGATCATCGCGGCGAAGCGATCCATGCTATGGCTGCCAAAAAAGGCGGGGTGACCCAACAAGATGATTTTCATGGTGATGGAAAAGTGTGCGGATAGCCGGGCGTTGCCGCGTCGTTTTTCAGGTCGTCTTTCAGGTCGTGACTTCGCCCTGCCGATCCGGGACAGGGCTTAACCCGGGTGATACAAGCGCTGGCTCGCTTGGCGCGTGGCGGCCAGCGTAATGCCGGCAAACACGAAGCCAAGCGCGTTGGCGGTCAGTTGCCCCACTACCGGCCAGGAGGTCAGCCCGAAGATGGCGATGGTCCACATCAGGATGAGAAAAGAGTTGCCGGTGCGCCTGGCCACGCGCAATGCGCGCCACATGCCGTTGACGAAGATCAGCGCCTTGAGCAAGATGCTCAGATAGCCGACCAGGCCCATCTCGCCAATGACGCGGCCGGTCTCGGTTTCGCTGATCACGAACAGCAGGCCGGTCTGCAGGAAGTAGTTGGCAAGGTTGCTGCCAAGCCCCAGCCCGCTGCCAAGCAGGCTCTGCTCGGCCGAGACATCGTTGACACCGAAGAACATCGACTCCACCCGGTCGCTGAAGCTCTCCATCTGCGCCGCGGAACTGAAACGCTCCAAGGTCGCGTCCACCGCCGAGCTGACGAACAGCACGATGACCACGCTCATGAGGATGGAAACAATGCCCCACGACAACGCCGTCCTGCGCCGTTTTCCCTTGCCGTAGCGCAAGCTTGCCAGCAGCGCGATGCCAAACACGATCGGCAACAACAGGATGGCCGAACGCGACCCGCTGACCAGCGAGGCAATGAACAGACTGCCGATGACCGCCAGCGAATACAGCTTGCCCAAGAGCCCCGGCTTCTGCTCGCCCAGCACCGCCTCCAGCGCGAAGGGGCTGACGATCGCCAGGAACAGGGTGTAGCCCAGCGTGAACGAGAAGGTGCCCGTGGTGCGCACCACGTCGGCCGTCACGCGGAAGACCGTATCCGGATCGCCCTCGATCTGGCGATTGAGGAAACTCTCCGGCGGCTGAAAATGCTGCACCAGTGCCAGCGGCGCCATGAACAGCAGCATGGCAAGCGCGGCCTTGTAGATGGCTTCCAGGTCCTGCTCCTCGAGCAGCTCGGCCGCGGCGTAGGCAAACCACAGGTACAGCAGCCAGAAGCGCACGCCGATCAGGAAAATGGGCAGCGAGTTGATGCCCGCAACAAGTTGCAGCAAGCCCCAGAAGCAGACAATGGCCGACCACCACAGCAGCATGCGCACGGTGCGCCGAGCCGGGGTAAAGCCTGAATAGCGCACCGCGTGGTACAGCGCGTACACCACCATCAGGTCGCGCAGCAGGATCAGCGGCATGGTGAGCGAATCCGAGACCCACTTGCGCGCGGCGCCCTCGAACACGGCAATCACGAAGACCGTGATGAAGATCCGCCCGAACACGGTGACGCGCGCCCGGCGGGCTGGCACGGCGGGCTTCGCGTAGGCAAGGGAATGGCTCAGCATAGCGCGGCTACCGTTTCGGCTGCACTCAGGCGGTACCTCGCCCAGGTGTACTTCTGCCCGGCGACACGGGCAGGGGCGCGCGCGCGCTCCAGCTGCGCGCGATCTGTCGCCAGGGCCAGCATGCGTTGGTACAGTGCGTCCGCGCAAAGCGGCACCACCCACCCGGCCTGCGGAAATTCCTCGATGATTTCTTTCGCACCGACCCGATCCGAGAGCAGCACCGGCGTGCCGCATGCTAGGGCCTCGGCCACCACCATGCCGAAGGAATCGAAGCGCGACGGCAGCACGAAGCAATCGGCATCGGCAAACACCTGGAACAGCGCCGGCTGCGGCAACGCGCCAAGCTGGAGCACGCCCGGCATGGCTGCAATGCGCCCGCCCAGCTCCGGCTCGACGAGCGCGCCGGCAAGCACCAGCTCCGCCTCCGGCATCCGCTCCCGCAGCCGCGCGAACGCGTCGAGCAGCAGGTCGATGCCTTTGCCCACGCGCACCGCCCCCGCAAATACAAAGCGCGGGCCGCCAGCGAGCCGATGGCGGCGGACGTCATCCGGCAGCGTTGCGCCAAGCAGGATCGGCTTGAGCTTGGCGGGGGGCACGCCGGCGTCGATGTAGGTACGCGCGGCAAACTCCGAGCAGGTGATGATGATGTCCGCCAGCGCAATCTCCGCATCTTTTTGCGCATTGATCTGCGCAAGGTAGGTGCGGTCCTCGACCGGCATCATGGCTTCGGCCGCACGATGATGCACGGCGGGCGCCTCCAGCACACAGCGCGCGCCGATGCGCCGCGCCGCCTGGAAGGTCCGCAGCGCGGAGTTCTCATAGGCCACCACGATATCCGGGCGCACCGCCTCCACCCGGGCGGCCACCCATTGGTCGAACAGATGGAAGATCCTGTGCGCGTAGGCTGACCCGGAGCGGCCGACATAGCGATTGAGGCCAAGCTTGAGCACACCCGGAAAAAACACCAGGTGCCGCCGCAGCGCCCTGGGGATGGCGACCTCGCGCACCTTGGCGTGATATCCGGCCGGCAGCCACCAGGGCGGCGCCTCGCCCGGGGCACGCACCGGCACACCGGACCAGTATTGCTTGAGCATGTCGCGCTCATAAAGCGCCTGTGCCATCTGGTGCGAATGCTGCAGGCCGGGATGCGTGACGAGAGCTTTCATGCTTCGCTCCCCCGTGGGGTGCCATCGAGCCTCGCTCCCGCTGGCACGGCTTGCGCATGCGGCCCGGCGCAACGCGTGGGCCGGCCGGGCGGCTGCATGCGCAGCGTGCCCGCCAGGCGCACGCCCTGCACGAAGCCACCCCAGCCACCCAGCAATTGCCCGGGCAGGCTGCGTGGGCGCTTGAGCAGGCTGTGCGCCAGGAAGTAAGCGCCCGGGCAACTGCGCGATCCGACCAGCAGCTGGAACAGCACCAGCCGCAGGCGCATCGCCGGCGGGGCGTATGCCATCGAGATCGCCGTCATGTTGCAGGTCTCCTCGAAGCAGCGCTTGCGCGCATAGCTCTGGCGCTCGTAGTTGTAGCGCGCGGCCGGATAGTGATCGACGATGGCGCCGGGATCGAGCACCAGGCGCCATCCTGCGTGGCGCAGCATCTGGCACATCCACGTCTCGTTGCCCGGCTGCGCGCCCTGCCCCTGCAGCCGCTCGTCAAAGCGCGCGGTGCCCAGTGCCGCGCGGCGCAGGATCCAGTTGCAGCCCTTGAGCGTTTCCACCGCGCGCGGCGCGCCGCACACCCGATGGGTCTCGCCGATGATCCGGCCCCAGCCGTCGCGATAGCCGGCCAGCGCAACATCCGGCACCGCCAGTGGCGCGCCGTCGGCGCCGCGCACGACATCCCGGCCGCCGGCGCCGCCCACCGTGGCATCGGCAAAGTGGGGCAGCAAGCGGGCCAGCCAGTCCGCGCGCGGCAGCGCGTCGTCGTCCAGGATCGCTAGCAGCTCGCCGGTTGCGTGCGGCAGGCCGGCATTCATGGCAGCTACGACGCCAGGCTCGGTCACCTTGACTACCAGCAACGCCGGATAGCGAGCCTGCGCCGTATCTGCCAGCCACGCAGCCGTGGCGGGATCGTCAGCGCCGCGGCAGACCACGATCAGCTGAGCCGGCGCCGGCACGAGCGCGGCGGCCGCCTGCAGGCAGCGCTGGAGCATGTCCGGGCGCCGGTAGGTCGGGACCATCAGCGTAACGCTGGGCGCATCGCTCATTGCGTGCTTCCTCCATGGGGCGCAAGGCGCTCGTCGCCTGGCAGCAAGCGCCCGGCACGCACGGCCGCGGCGAGCTCGCAGACGATCGCCGCGGCCAGCCCGGACGACAGCCCGAGCTGGAACCACAGCACGCCATCGAGCGTGGTGAGATCGAAAAAGCGCGGCGCAACCGCGCACCAGGCCAGCACCACCGGCACCTGCACGAAGGCAAAATGATTCAGGCCGCGATTGGCCAGCAACTGCCAGGCGATGCCGACCACGCTGGCAAAGCCCGCGCCAAGGCAGGCGATCACCAGTTCGGCGCCCAGCGAAGCGTAGTTCGGCCCCACCAGCCACAGCAGTAACCCCGGCCAGGTCACGGCCAGAAGCACCAGCGCGGCGGCAGGCAGGCAAGCCAGCGCCACCCAGCCGGCAAAGCGCCGCAGCACGCCGTCGCGCGCTTGCGCGAAGCGCGGAATCACGTACGCGGCCACCACTGCACCCACCGGCATCAGCAATTGCCCGATGCGCGACAGCGCGCCCAGCGAGGCCGTTTGCCCGACCGCGCCGTGATAGGCGACGATGGCGAACACTAGTTGCCCCTGGACGCAGTAAAACGCCTCCAGCGGCAATTGCCGCCGCATGATGCGGCCGATGTACTGGCTGTCTTCCAACTTGCCGGCGCACCCGGCATGCGCCGTCAGTGGTATCTCCCGCGCGATCCAGCGCTGCACAAACGGCACGCGCAGCCCCGCGAACAGCACGTTGACGAGGGTCGCTCCCAGCACGCCGAGCAGGCCCAGCGCGTAGAGCGCGCACGACAGCACCAGGCGCCCCATGGACAAGCCGGTATCCAGCGCCTGCAGCGCGGGCGCGCGGTTGGCAAACAGCAGCACCTGGTCCACGACGCGCGATTGCATGTCGAAGTACCAGGTCGCCAGCAGCAGCGCCAGCAGCAACACGATCAGGACCGCGCCGGCATGGTTGCGATACAGCAGCCACGCGGCAATCGCCAGCACCACCGGCAACAGCCAGGCGGAGAGCTTCCAGCGCTGGCCCATGGCCGCGCAGGCCAGTTCCGCGGCACGCTCCCGGTCTGGCCAGGTCTTGCCCAGCAGCGCGTTCAGTCCAAGCTGGATGCCACCCTTGGTGACAATGGCGATGGCGCCCATGATGAGGCCGACCACCGTGTAGACGGCGTAGTCGCCCACATCGAGCCAACGGGCCAGCAGCAGGCCAGTGACCGCGCCGATCCCCTGTGAAAGCACCGCATAGACGAGGAACCTGAGCAGCTTCACGGCGGTCCCGCTCCCCGCTCGATGACGCTGTGGCATGACGGCGCGACCATGGCCTTGTCTCCTTTATCCCGCCGCCGCGTGGTGGACAGGCTGCGTGGCTTCGGCCGCGCCGTGGATGATGTCGAGCAGCCGCTGTGCGGCCTGTCCGGCATGGAAGCGCCGGGCAAAGGACTGCCGCGCGGCAATGCGCATGCGCGCTTGCGCGGCGGGCTCCGCCTGCAGCCACTGCTGCAGGCAGGCGGTTGCGCCCTGCGCCGTGTCGGGGCCCACCAGCCCGGCGCCGTCGGCGACGATCTCGCGCCAGATATTGACCTTGTCGGAGATCAGCACCGGCACGCCGCAGCCAAGCGCCTCGGCCACCGCCACGCCGAAGTTCTCCTGGTGCGAAGGCAGGCAGAACACCTCGGCCGCGTGAAACGCGCCCCACTTGAGATCGCCTTTGAGCATGCCGGTCCAGCTCACGCGCGTGGACAGCCCATGCGCGGCAATGCGTTGCTCCAGCATCGCACGCAGCGCTGTGTCGTAGGGGCCGGCCAGCACCAGATGCAGCGCGGGATGCGCGGCGGCCACGCCGGCGAAGGCTTCGACCAGCAGGTCGCAGCCCTTCTTCTCGTGGATCCGGCCGAGGAACAGCACGATGCGCTTGCCGCGCACCGCCGGGAAGGCGCTAAGGAAGACCTCGCGCAACGGCGCGCTGTCCTGCGGCGGCTGCGCCGTGCCGTAGCTTGCCACCACCTCCCGGCAGCGATACGGCCAGAACGCGCCGCTGGAGCGCAGCTTCTCCTCGCCGCACGTGAACAGCACGCCGCGCGCATGACGCAGGACCCAGTAGTCCCCCACCAGCCAGTAGAGGCTCTTCTTCAGATGCTTGAACGGATAGTGGTCGCGAAACCAGGGGTCCAGCATGCCGTGCGTAAACACAAAATACGGCACCCGCTTGCCACGCAGCGCCAGCCACACGGCCAGCGCGTGGTACTGCCACAGGCCTTCGACAATGACCGCATCGTACGCTTCGCAATGCGCGCGCAGCCAGGGCACCATGCGCCGGTTAAAACCGTACTTGAGCGATGACGGCCCCAGCGCGATGACGTCGAGCTCGCTGTCGCGCACGCAGGGCGCATCGGGCGCATCGCCGCAGCACACCTGCACCTGTACGCCGCGCTCACGCAAGGGCGCGCGCAGCTGGCGCACGCCCTCGATCGGGCCGCCGCCACCCGGATCGATCGACGAGATCACGTGCAGGATCATCATGGCCGGGTTCCGGGAGCCACCGGTGACGCGTCGCCCGCCGCGGCCTTGCGCGCGATGAAATGAAACCAGTACACGTCGCGCAGGTCCTGGCCTTCGCGCACCGGCTCGCCATTCAGGTTGCCGAACACCACATCGGTGTGCAGCCCCAGCTCCGCGAGCGCGCGCTTCTGCGCAGCGAGCTCGGTATAGACGATCACGATGCCGAACTTGTGGGCGGCGCAAACCCGGATGGCATAGCCATCGAACTCGCGGTTCAGCCGCGAGTGCCGCAGGTAGTTGAAGGTGGCAATCGGCAGGTTGCAGATCACCCGCGCGGTATCGATGCCAACCGCGACAGGGTTGGCCGACAGATGCGGAAGCCGCACGAAGCGCGAGAGATTCTCGCGATAGCTCGGCCCACGCATGTTGTGCGTGGAGAACAGCATCAGGCCGCCGGGCCGCAGCACGCGCGCGAACTCGCGCAGGATGGCGACGCGCCCCGCGTAGTCGACCGCATCGATGCCGTTGAAGCTGAACATCACCAGCGCGAAGCTGTTATCCGCAAAGCGCGACATGTTGCGCGCATCCATCTGCATCACCCGTACGCCGGGATGATTGCGCTGGCAGATCTCGACCATCTCGGGCATGTAGTCGACCGCCGTGTAGTCGTCGCTCAGCGCGCGCAGCAGCGCCACGGTGCGCCCGCCGCCCACGCCAACGTCGAGGATGGGCTGGCCCCGCACTTCGTCCGCCACGCTGGCGATCGCCGCGGCCTCGCCAGGGTCGGTCCAGTCGCTGGCGGTGCCGAACCAACGGCGCGCTCCCCAGCTACGCCATGCGTGTTGATTGATGCGATCCTGCGCCGTGCCTGAAGCCATGACCACCTCGTGAAGATGAGCAACGTTGGACCAAAGCGCAGCCGTGCCGCCGGCATGCTTTGCCGGGCAGATGACCGGTCTGCATGCGGTGAGGATGCCGGGGCGGGATTCGGGTTTCTGTACGTTGCCACACACGGGTCGGCAGGCCGGGAACAGGCAAGATCGGCGTGCGCCGCAAGGTATGCGCGGGACCTGCTTCAGGCATAGCGGCGGGGTACCGCCAGCATCGCTTTCCTGCAGCGCAAGGGGGACATCCGGCACCGCGGGCATCCTCGCGTGCCGGCTGGCTATCTCCCCTCATCCTGATGGCTGAGATGGCTCTCATCCGTTTGTCCCGCGGCGCTCGCCCAAGGCTCATGCCGACGGCGCAAGTGGGTCGCGGGCTCCACCTCGGCGCGAGTTTCAAGATTGATTCGCCACGCGGACGCGCTACCCGAAAAAGCCATAAATGCGCTATCAACACCTCTTTCGGTTACAGCGGTGAAACATGATTGTCCGATAACTGTTTCAGTCCTGAAACTTAATCCCGGCAATTATCCATCACCCGTTCGGGTAACCCGCCATGCGGCCACCACCAAGGCTTTCCGGATGATGAGAACAATTCTCTCCAACCCAATTGGAGCGCCGCGAAAGCAACTTGATTTCGTGCAGATCAGACCATAATATGACCTTAATTCGTTTTAAGACGAATGGCATTTTGGGGTGGGTTCAGGGGGTCAGCCTTCCGGCTTGCGGTCAGTTCCCGGCAATAAAAACGGGCAGTCCGGCTTGGCGGTGGTACGGGGATAAATAAGGGCGGCGCGCGTGGAGCACCACGAGGGTCGCGCAGGTCATTATTCCGCTGCGTTCAACCTGTTTCCTACCGCAATCCTACGGGGGGAATAACAACATGAACGCACTGCTCATCGAGGGTCACCCACTGCTGCGTCTCGGGTTGCTGCAAATGCTCGAGCGCATTCACGGCGTCGACCACGTCATCACTGTCGACCCGGCCGACGTCGCCCTGCTGGAAGGCAACCATTGCGACCTGCTCGTGTTCGGCATGCCGGCCGACACCGACGCCGGATGGCAACTGCTCAACAAGGTGCGCTCCGTGCTCTCGGCCGAGCGCTTGCTGCTGCTCGCCGATATGATCCCGCTGCAGATTCCGGCGCTCGCCATGGCGCAAGGGATCTGCGGCTGCCTGCCGAAATCCGCTTCGCTAGCGGTGCTGGAAGCCGGCATCCGCCTGGCCATGGTTGGCGGGCAATACGTGTGCGGCCAGAACAATCGCCAGGCCGGTGCGTCAAGCAGCGGATCGCCGAGCCTCTCGGCCGGCAACTATCCCGTAGTTGGGCGCGTTCCCGTGCTGGCGCCACTGACTGACAGCGGGCAGTGCAACCCCGCCGGCATGCGCATCCAGGCCACGCCATCCTCGCGCGAGTCCCTGGCCGCGGTGTCTCGCCAGAGCGCTGCGGCGGCCGATGCCGGTGGCACCGGCGGGCACGGCGAGACCGCGTACGGCGAAGCCGAGATGCTGCAGATTACCCCGAGGCAATATGAGGTGCTGGTGCTGCTGGCGCGCGGACATCCCATCAAGACCGTGAGCCGTATGCTCAATATCTCGGTGGCAACGGTCAAGAGCCATGCTTGCACCCTGTACCAGCGGCTCAAGGTACGCAACAAGGGCGAGGCGGTCTACGCGGCGCTCCAGCGCGGCGCGTCGCTGGAATGGGTCAGCGGCGACGAGGCCTCGCCGCGCGCGGCGGTGCGCAACGCGTCGTCTGCCGGCACCAGGCCGGTACGCGCGGTCGCGGAGTACGGCACGGGCGTTTCCGCCGCGATGCGCTGAGGCGCGCTTGCGGCGCAGCCAACCGGCGGCGGCAGGTGTAAGCCTGCCGCCGTTGTCTTTTGTCCGAGTCCCCGGGGCGCGCTTTCCGGCATCCGTCTTGTGCCTTGCTCCTGCCCAGGGCAGGCCCCTTCGTTCGCCCTGGCGCGTCGCGCGCGCCAGTTCCGCCGTCGCAGTGCAATGTGTGACAGCGCACCGATTGCCCCTCCCCCGCCTCCTAGGATGGCAGCATCGGGGGACTGTCGCAGCCGTTGCGATGTCCCCGTCGCCAAATGCCGGAGGCTGCCGTGAACGAGATCACCGACCATGACAGGCAACACGGGAACGCACAACGCCAATGCCGGCCGCTAGCATGCCTTGCCATGCTCTGCGCGACCCTGTTGCTCGGCGCCTGTGCAAGCTCGCCGGGCATGCACTTCGACCCCAAGGCACCCGTCAGCGCGGTCGGGCCCAATGCCATGCCCAACATCACGCCGATCACGCTGGAGGTGGTGCGCAACCAGCGCACCATGGCGCAACGCGAGGTCGAGAAGCTGGACGAACTCTATGGCAAGCCGCAGCCCTATCTCATCGGCCCGGGCGATATCGTCTCGGTGGTGGTGTGGGATCACCCGGAACTGGTCTTCCCCAACCAGACCTACAGCATCGGCGCCGCGTATGAAATCCCCGCGGTGGGCGGCGGCTCCAATGTGCCCGGCTATGTGGTGAGCGCGCAGGGCGATATCCAGTTTCCCTACGCTGGCGTGATGAAGGTCGCGGGCAGGACCGCGAACGACGTGCGCGACCAGATCGCCAAGGTGCTTTCGCGCGTGGTGCGCGATCCCCAGATGACGGTGCGCGTGCTCGCCTTTCGCAGCCAGCGCATCTATGTGGATGGCGAAGTGCGCACGCCTGGCATGCAACCGATCGACGACGCGCCGATGACGCTCATCGAGGCGCTTAACCGCGCGGGCGGCGTGCTCAACCTGACAGGCGACAATAGCCGCATCCGCATCACGCGCGGCGAGCGCAGCTGGCATGTCAACATCCCGGCACTGCTCGCGCGCGGCATCGATCCCTCGCGCATCATGCTCAAGAACGGCGACATCGTGCGCGTGGAACAGCGCGAGGACAGCAAGATTTTCGTCACTGGCGAGGTGGTACGTCCCACCACGTTGCTGATGCGCAATGGCCGCATGACGCTTAACGAGGCCATTGGCGACGCTGGCGGCGTGAACCCGAACTCCGCCAATGCGGAGCAGATCTTCGTGATCCGCAAGGCGGCGGACGGCGAGCCCAAGGTGTATCACCTGGACGGCACATCGCCGGTGGCGCTGGCCATCGCCGAAGGCTTCGAGCTCGAGGCAAAAGACGTGGTGTATGTCGACGCGCGCGAGCTGGTGCGCTGGAGCCGCGTGGTCAACCTGCTGCTGCCATCGACGAGCGGTGCGTTCAGCGCCGCCAGCGTGGTCAAGTAAGCGAGACCGCGATGATCCGCTCGATCCTGGTTGTGTGCATCGGCAATACCTGCCGCAGCCCCATGGCACAGGGCCTGCTGCGCCACGCGCTGCCCGGCTGCACGGTGAGTTCCGCCGGGCTGGCCCCGCTGGAGGGCGCCGCCGCCGATCCGCATACGGTGCGCCTGCTCAAGGAGGACGGCCTCGATCTCTCAGGGCACCGCGCGCGCACCGTGGACGAAGACATGATCAACGGCGCCGACCTGGTGCTGGTGATGGACACAGAACAAAGAGAAGCGCTTGAGCGCCAGTATCCGCAGGCACGCGGCAAAGTCTACCGCCTTTGCGAGTTCATGCACGCTGACGTGCCCGATCCCTATGGCTGTTCGCAGAATATGTTCCGGATCGTGCTGGGGCTGATCAGGCAAGGGGTCGATTCATGGTCGGTGCGCATTCGCGCCATTGCACGGGATCATTGTCACGGGGAGGTAGCATGAATACGTTCAATCCACACGAGGCCTTGCCGGGGGGGCACGTTCAGCGGGAGAAGTCGATCGACCTGACCGGCTATCTCGACGTGCTGATGCGCTACCGCTGGACCTTCATCCTGATCGCAGGCACGGTCTTCGCGCTGGGCGCGGCCTACGCGTTCTTCACCAAATCCGTCTACCGTACCGATATCGTGGTGCAGGTGGAGGACACGGGGAGCAGCGCCAACACCAAGCTCGCGGGCAGCGTGGCGCCGGTCTTCGACGTCAAGCCGGCCGCCGCCGCGGAGATCGAGCTGCTGCACTCGCGCATGGTGGTGGGTAAGGCCGTGGAAAGCCTGAAGCTGTTCATCGACGCCAGGCCGAGCTACTTTCCGGTGATCGGCCAGGCGCTGGCACGCTACAACCCTGGCCTGTCGGAACCTGGCATCTTCGGCTGGGGCGGCTTCGTCTGGGGCGACGAGCGCATTACGGTAGGCCGCCTCGACATGCCGACGCGGCTGGAAGGCACCAGGATGACGGTGACGGCCCTTGACGGCAACCGGTACCGGCTGAACGTCAAGGGCGAGCAGACCATGGCAACAGGCACCGTCGGCCAGCCGCTGCTCGTGCCAACCTCACGCGGCAACGTCGAGATCCTCATTACGGAACTGGAAGGCAACCCTGGCGCCAACTTCAACGTGACGCGGCTGCCTCGGGCCATCGCCATCGCGCAGCTGCAGCAATCGCTGCAGATTGCCGAGCGCGGCAAGTCGAGCGGGGTGATCGGCATCACCCTTGAAGGCCCGGACCCGGACCTGATCGCGGCAACGCTCAACGAGATCGGCAGCGAGTATGTCGGCCAGAACGTGCGCCGCAGGGCGGAGGAGGCCGAGAAATCCCTGGCCTTCCTCGACCAGCAGCTGCCGCAGGTCAAGCAGCAGGTGGAAACCGCAGAGACGCGCTACAACGCGCTGCGCAACCAGCGCGGCACGATCGACCTGGGCGAAGAGTCGAAGCTGATCCTCTCGCAGTCCGTGCAGATCCAGACGCGCCTGCAGGAGCTGCGCTCGAAACGCCAGGAACTGGTGACGCGTTTTACCGGCAACCATCCCAGCATCGGCATCATCGATGAGCAGATCGGCAGCCTGAATGCCGCGCTCGCTGGCGTGACCACGCGTATCCAGAAACTGCCCGAAGTGGAGCAAAACGTGCTGCGGCTGCTGCGCGATGTCAAGGTCAGCACCGAGCTTTACCAGTCGCTGCTCAACGACGCCCAGCAACTCAAGCTGACCAAGGCCAGCAAGGTGGGGACCGCGCGCATGGTCGACCCGGCCGAAGTGCCCTTGCAGCCCGTGCGGCCCAACCGGTCTATGCTGGTGATATTCGCGGCCATGCTTGGCACCGTGGGCGCGCTGATCGTGGTGTGCCTGCGCCACATGCTGGACGGCGGCGTTGCCGAGGCCGACGATATCGAAAACCTGACAGGGTTCACGGTGTACTCCACCATCCCGTTCAGCCCGGAACAGTCGCGCCTGGCCGCGCAAGGCGACCCGAAAGCCGCGCTGCTGGCCTGCCGGATGCCTGACGATCCCGCCATGGAGAGCTTGCGCAGCTTCCGCACCGCCTTGCAGTTCTCGCTGCTTGGCAACCGCCATCCGGTGGTGCTGGTGACGGGCCCGGCGCCGGGTGTCGGAAAGTCCTTCGTCTGCGCCAACTTCGCCGCGGTGCTCGCCGCCGGCGGCAAGCGCGTGGTGCTGATCGACGCCGACCTGCGGCGGGGTAGCCTGAACCGGCGCTTCGACACCGACCGCGGCCCCGGCCTGACCGAGCTGCTGCAGGGCGCGCCGGTGGAACCCGCCGTGCGCAGGCAGGTTGTGCCCGGGCTGGATTTCATTCCCACCGGCACGCTGCCCGAGCATCCCGCGGACCTGCTGCTGAGTCCCGCGATGGACGCACTGCTCACTGCGCTAAAGGCGAACTACGACATCGTGCTGATCGACACGCCGCCAGTGCTCGCCGCCTCGGATACCGGAATCCTCGCAACCAAGGCCGATGCGGTCTTCATGGTGGCCCGTGCGGACTCGACTACCGTGGATGAACTGGAAGCCGCGGGCAGGGCGATCAGGCAGGTGGGTGGGGAAGTGAAGGGCGTGCTGTTCAACGGGTTGAATGTGCAAGGGCGGTGGTATCGGGCGCATTACAACTTCGGCAAGTACCGGTATCTGAACTATCGGTACCAGGACGTGGATACGGTGCAGAGCCGGTAGGGCTGCCCCGCGCAGCGCGCAATGGAAGGCGCCGGGATTCCGGCGCCTCCTTTTTTTCTTGGTGCGCGGCCGGCAAGCCGGCCGCGCTCAGGCGCTCGCCGTGCCTGATACCGCATCCGCCAACGCGCCGGCGCTGCCCTCGCTCACCTCGCTCACCTCGCTCACCTCGCTCACCTCGCTCACCTCGCTCACCTCGCTCACCTCGACGGGCTCGACCGGCTCGCCGCGCGCCAGCTGCACCTCGATGTAGCGCACCAGATGCGCCCCCAGCGCGGCGCGGCTGTCAGCAAGAAACAGCGAATGATCGAACGTGGGCAGGGTGCGCACGCGGATGTTGCCCAGGCCCTGCAGCGCTTCAAGGTTGCTGCCGAAGCGGTCCTTGGCTTCTTCCAGCCCGATATCGCTCATGCCGTAGAGGAAGTCCGTCTGCACGCCGCGCCGGTCGAGCTCCCGCATGGCGGCCCGCGCGAAACCGGTCACGGTGGTGGTGTCGTCGCCGCCGCGCCAGCGCACCACGGCGGCGGCGCAGCGTTGCGCCACGCGCCGCGTGCATCGGCGTGCGAAGCCGGACAGGATCGGCCAGACCTTGACCTGGCCGCGCCACAGCCGCTGCCAGTTCTGCACGCGGCGCACGGCAGCGACGTAGCCCCGCATGGACTGCACCCGTTCGTTCACGGCGGCGGTGTCGGCATCGTCCCAGCGGAATTTCGCCAGGTTGGCCAGGACCAGGCCATTGACCCCCGGATTGCGCAACGCCACGTGCAGGCTGATGAACGCGCCCGAGCAGACCCCGGACATGACGATGCGCTTGTACCCCTGCGCGCGCAGCCAGTCGACGGCGGCACTGGCATCGTCGCATGCGCTCTGCGCGTAGACCGCCGGAATGCTCATCTGGCGTGCCGGGGCCGGGCTATCGCCCAGCGTGGAGAGGTCGAGGCGCAATGCGGTCACGCCGTGCCGGGCCAATTCGCGCGACAAGCTCACAAAGACCCGCCCGTCGCCCACATGGTGGTTGCCGCCGGTATTGGGAAAGAGCACCGCGACATCACTCGCGCCGCGCCGCGCGGGATGGCAAAGGATGCCGAACTGGCGGCCGCGGTCCAGCCATACCCGTTGCTCGCGCACGCCGTCCACCTCGCATTCCAGCGCGGGGCTCTCGTTGTCTGGCGCAGGCGGGCCGGCCGTGGCGCCGCGGCGCCCGGCGGCAACGGCCGGGCGCACCCAGGCCAGCACCGCTTGCCAGGCGCTCTCAGGCACCTGCGCGTACTCGGCGGCTTGCATCATGCCGGGATACTCGCCAAAGGTGCCCAGGGTGACCTCGGCCCCCGATCCGCGATAAAGCGTACCCATTTCTGCGACGGGGGAAGCGGCCCCCGGCCAGGCGTCGAGCAGCAGCACGCGCGGCGCGGGGCAGCCCCTGCGGCGGGTCAGACGCAGGCCTTCGAGCGTTGTCACGGTGTCGGGCTGAAAGCGGTAGGCGAGCACTTCGAGCGATCCGTCGGTGGGCGGCGTGAGCTCGATGTCGGGGATGACGTTGTTGACCCAACTGGTGTGCAACGCACGCAGCTCGCGCAGATAGGCGCGCCCGCTCACCACCGGCGCCAGCAGCACCAGGCCGGCCACGACATCGGGCTCTCGCGCGGCCAGTGCCTCGGCGGCGAGCACGGCCAACGTGGCCCCCAGGCGCAGGCCGCACAGCACGACCCGGCTCACTCCGGCCTGCTCGCGCAGCGCGGCTACCGCGCCCAGGATGCCGTGCACGCACCAGGCAATATGCTCGCCATCGGCGTCGGAGCCGGCGGAGTCCCCGGTGCCGGGATAGTCGAAGCGCAGCACCGGCAAGCCCCCGGCGGCGAGGTCTGCCGCCAGGTGGCGAAACGCACGATGCGACCACATCGCCTCGTGGCCGTGGGGGTTGCACAGCACCACACCCGTGGTGCCTGCAGCCTCGTGCAGCCAGCCGGCACAGCCCTCGAACAAGACCGGTTTCATGCGCTCTCCCAAGGAAAAACGAGGCGTTGGCCCCAGGCATTGGCGCACGCAGAAACGGGTACGCTTTGTCTTCTGTTGTTGCTTGTATGTGCCCTTGCGCCATGCCCGCCGGCGGCTCCCGGCCTGGCACAACCCAAAAAATGCCGTGTCGCGGCCCGCCCAACGGCCCCAATTGGCCACGACAGTCTGCGGTTTTCGCGACAACGCGCAACGTGCGGGGCACGTTGCGCGCTGGTTGCGAGGCGGCGTTTCACAAGGTCCTGCCGCACGCAGAAACGGGTACGCTCATGGAGATTTCCCTGGCGTCCCCGGACATCAGGAGGCTGGCATGGAGCCCTGGCCCGCCTGCTGCTCTGCCGTGCCGTGCCGGGCCGGGCGCGACTCCAGCGCCAGCGCTTCGGGACGCGCGGCCGGCAGCGGCAGCCCCAGGTACGGGCTCATCGCGGCGAAGTCCGCGCGGTTGCTGCGCCGGCGCGTGACGCCATTGAGCATGCCGCCGGCAAGCCGCGCACTGGCACGCGCCAGGCGCTTTAGCGTCTCGTCCACTTGCGCGGCGGGCGTGACATCGGCGCGCACCACCAGCAACGTCGAGCCGGCCAGGTTGGCGACCAGGGTGGCATCGGCCACGGCCAGCACCGGCGGCGTGTCGATGATGATCAGGTCGAAGCGGGCCTTGCAGGCTTGCAGCGTCTCGGCCAGCGCCGGCATCATCAGCAGCTCGGAGGGATTGGGCGGCATGGATCCGGCGGTGATCACCGAGAGCCCCGACACCACGGTGGGCCGCACCACGGCCGCGAGTTCTGCCTGGCCCGCGAGCAGTTCGGCCAGCCCCGGCTCGGCGGCCTGGTCGAACCAGTTGGCGACCTTGCCACGGCGCAGGTCGGCGTCGATCAGCAGCACGCGCTGGCCAGCCTCGGCGAACAGCACGGCCAGGTTGACGCAGGCAAAGGTCTTGCCGGTGCCGGGCGCCGGGCTGGTCACGGCCAGCACCGCGTCGGGCGCATTGCGCACGGCGAAATGCAGGGCCGCGCGCACGCTGCGCAGGCCCTCCACCGCGAGCGCGTGCGGCGAGCGCCGCGCCAGCAGGAAGCGGTCATGCAGCCCGCACCGCAGCAGCCGCTCGGCCTCGCCGGTGGAGAACCCGCCGGGTTCGGCCAGGGCGCTGCCAGGAGCAGGCGCGTACAGGCGCGGGCTGGGCTGGGCGGCGAAGCCCATCATCATGCCCAGGCGGCGATGCACCTCGGACTGGTGCTCAAGCTCGGTCTGCTCGCTGCTGAACGCGATCTCGCCGAGCATGGGCATGCCCAGCCGCGCCTCGGCATCGGCGGCATCCCCCACCGAGGGCCTGTAGCGCTGCCGCGCGGCCACGCCGGCCAGCCCGAGGCACAGACCGAGCAGCGCGCCGCCGCCGGTGAGCGGCCACGGGCCAACTCCGTCGGGCCGGGCGGGCGCAAGCGCCGCATCGACGATGCGCATGTTGTTGGAGCGATCCGACCGCACCAGCGAGAGCTGCTGCACCCGGTTGCGCAACGTCATGTACATGTCCTCGGCCACCTTCACGTCGCGCGTGAGCGCCACAGACTCGCGCTCCGTCTCCGACAGGTTCTGCATGCGCGAATCCATGTCGCGGCGCACCTTGCTGAGCTCCTGGATCTGGGTGTCCACCGTGCGCACTTCATTGCTGTCGGTGGTAAAGCGTTGCAGCAGGCGGGTACGCTCCAGCCGCAGTGCGGCGATCTGGCGCTGGTAGTCCATGCTGCCGTTCAGGTACAACTGCGCGTCCCGGGTCGGCGCCATGGTGCCGCTACGGGTGCGGTAGCGCGTGAGCGCGGCCTCGGCGCGCTCGAGCTCGCCCTGCACGCGCGGCAGCTCGCCAGTGACAAAGGCAAGGCTGCCGGCCGCATCGTCGCGGCGCTGGGTGGTCTGGCTGTCGATATACGCTTGCGCCACGCCATTGACCAGCGCGGCGGCCAGCTTGCGGTCGGGATAGCGCCAGGAAATGCGCACCGTGCCGGCGTCGCGCGTGTGTTCGTCCACCACCAGTTCGCGCGAGATGGCATCCACGGTGGAAAGCGGATCATGGCGCACCAGTGCGAAGCGCGTGCCCGGCAGGGCATCGAGCTTGGCCACCTGCAGCTCCACCTCGTTGCCCGCGGCCGGCTCGCCCGCCACGCCCTCGAACAGCAGCGCATTGCCGGCATACAGGCGATAGTGGCCCTGCGGCTGGACCTCCAGCATCAGCGGCACGTTAAGCAGGCGCTCGGGCACCGCCAGGCTGTCGATCTGGATGCGCTCGCCGCCCCAGGCATAGCCCAGGCTTTCCGGCCAAGCCGCCATGGCTTGCCCGGGCTCGGCAAAGCGCGCCACCAGCGCACCCACCAGCGGCGCGCGCAACGGCGCCGCCGAGACGTCCAGGCGCAGCCGCTCCACCACGGGCCCGACCACCGCGCGGCTGGTCAGCATGCCAGCGTCGAACGGGGCAGCGGGGCCGCCCTGCGCCCCACCGCGCGCACCGGCATTCTGGCCTGCGTCGCGTGGCTCCACCTGCACCAGCGCCTCGACGCGATAGTGCTGCGGCATGGACAACGCGACCAGCGCACCGATGGCGCCGCCAGCGAGCGTCAGCGCAACGATCCAGCCAAGGTGATCGACAAGTGCGCGCGAGCCGCGCGCGCGCGGCTGCTCCGGCTCATTTGCAGCCGGCGACGCACCGGCGAAGGACAACCTGTTCACGGCAATCTCCCTGACCCAACCCCGCTCCCGCCTCAAGCACTGGCAAGCGCCGGCAGCAAACGATCGAACTCGCGCTTGACGAGCTTGTAGCATTCACAGGAGTGCGCCTCCAGCCCATGCCGGTCGAGCACCGTGATGTGCCCGCGGCTATGCTGGATCAGGCCCAGGTCCTCCAGCTTGCCGGCGGCTTCCGTCACCCCTTCGCGGCGCACCCCCAACATGTTGGCGATAACCTGCTGGGTGATCACCAACTCGTTGGACGCCATGCGATCGAGGGCCAGCAGCAGCCAGCGGCAAAGCTGCTTGTTGAGCGAATGGTGACGATTGCACACGGCGGTCTGCGCGATCTGGGTGAGCACGGCCTGCACGTAGAGCAAGGTGACGCGCTGGATGGCCGGGGAGTGCGTGAATTCCTGCTTGAGCGTGGCGGCCGCGAGGCGGTAGGCAAAGCCCGGCGTGCGTACCTCGACGCGGCAGGGCATGGTGTCGCCACCGGTCAGCACCGGGATGCCGACGAGGCCTTCATTGCCGATGGCAGCGATCTCGACCGTGGCGCCGTCCTCCAGCAGCGACAGCATCGAGACGATGGCCGTCGTGGGAAAATAAACATGATGGATGCGTTGGCCTGAATCGGTGAGCAACTGCCCGGCGCGCATGCGTACCAGCTCAAGGTGCGACGACAGTGAGTCCCAATCCTTGCGCGGCAAGGCGCCAAGCACATGGTTGACGTGCAGGTCCGAACGCTGACTGATCATTTCTCTCTCCCCGTGACCAGCCGTACGAACACCTTGACCGAAGCCGGCCCACCGTGATCCGGAGGACCTGCGCCGACCACCTTTTCTTTGTCACTGGTTCGCACGGCATTTGTGCTTGTATTAAGGGCCATATGTGGCCCTGCCAACAGTAGCCGCACGGCTGAAACCTGATCATCCTTCGGTAGGTGTGAGAGCGCCGCCGGGCCGCTTGGCCGGTGCGCGGCAATGACGGCCGGGCGGCGCTTCGCACCGCCATTGCCTGGCGTCATTCCGCCTCTTCAGGCGCCTGGCGCGCTGTAGGCAATGGCGCGGCGCGCGTTGAGGGCATGGACCTCCCCCATCGGGATGGGATCTGCCTGCGCAAGGCCTACACCCTGCGCGCCTTCGCGGCCTCCAACTTTCGGGCCGTTGTCGGGTAAGAGTTTCACGCGCCGCTGGCTGCCGGGCGCGAGATGGAACCAGTCGTGTTCCGCGCGAAAGGCGATATCGTCGATGTGCACCCACCGCGCAAAGCGCCGGGTGGACACTGTGAGCCACCAATCGCCGTCCTCGCGCGCCACGCCGGCCGTCAGCTCCGGCGGCTCGAGCGCGGCCGCGCTGCGCTCGGGCAGGTAGCAGGCCTGGCTCAGCAGCGCGCCGTCGCAAGGATCGACCAGCGCGGCGCGCACCACGTCATGCAGGCGCGGCCCGAAGCGATAGGCGTATGTGAAATCGAAAAAGGCCCCCGCCAGCGCAGCGCCGCTGATGCGCCGCGTGGAGCGCGGAGCCAGGCACACATCGCGCGCGACATCGAGCACCGGGGTCTCGCCGTCGCGCCAGCATTGCAGCTGCAGGCGCACATTGCGCGGCGTGGCGCGCTCATTGATCAGATGCAGGTGAATGCCATTGAGGCCTTCGTCAGTGATCAGCACCTGCAGCGGCTGCCACACCTGGCGCAAGGCATGCCAGGCCGACTTGGGCCGGGCCAGCGCATCGACGATGCCCCAGCCCGCGCCGGGCAACAGGTCCTGCAACTGCCACACCAGGGCGCCCGAGCAGGTCGAGCCCGCTCGCCGCCATTCGCTGAAAACGTCGGTCATCAGCTCCGCCACCACGGCGCGGGACAACGCCAGGTAGCGTGCCGTGTCCTCGTAGCGCAGGCGCGGCGGGTCCACCTTGAACAATTCACGCAAATAGAAGTCGCGCACGTCTTCGAAGTCCCAGCCGCTGCCGGCATCTCGCGGCACACGGGCCTTCCAGCGCGGATCGTGCACGGGCGGCACCGCAAGCGCGTCCGCCATGGTACGTGCGCATGGCACGTTGGAAAACGCCAGGCACTCCGAGGTAAACCGCACATTGGCGCGGCGTGCGTCGCCAAGCGAGCGCTGGTAGGCGCCCACGCCGTAGTAGTGCGTCACGCCGCTGTCGGCCTGGAAGGGCCACGCGCCGCCGCACGGCGAGTTGCGCACATACACCGCGTCGGGATGCCAGGCCGCAATACACGCCGGAATGATCTCGTCGAACAAAGGCTGGCGCCAGGTGGCCGCGGGCGTGCCCATCATTGCGGCCTGCTGCTCGACTTCGCTGCCGCCACACAGCACCGCCACGCTGGGATGGTGGCGATGCGCCGCCAGCCACTCGCTGACCTCGCGCGTGGCCTGCGCCATCAGCGGGCGCGCGGCCTCGACGCTGGCCGAATAATCGAAGTTCGCAAACATGAAATCCTGCCAGACCAGCAGGCCGAGCGCATCGCACGCGTCGAAGAAGGCCTCCCCCTGGTAGCAGGTGACGCCGCTCACGCGCACCATGTTCATGCCCGCGCCGTGCGCCAGCGCGAGCCACTTCTGTATTTCGTCGGGCGCATCGGCGTGGCTGGCAAGGTCGTGGCTGGTCCAGCAGGCCCCGCGGCAAAAGATACGCTCGCCGTTGACGCGCAGCGCAAACCCCTGGGCGTCCTCTTCGCGGTCCGCCACGCCGTCGGTGCCGCCCTGGACGGTTCGGTCGAGCTCGATGCGGCGAAAGCCGACCTGCCCGCACACGATGCGCTCTTCGCCCAGCCGCAGATGCACCGCATAGCGCTCGGGCGCGCCATGCGTGTGCGGCCACCACAAGCGCGGCTCGGGCACGGACAGCTCGCCCTCGTAGACGATGCCGCCAGTGCCAGCATCCACTGCCTTCATGGGTGCCTCGCGGCCATCGGCGCACAGCATGATCGTCATCGCTGGCGGCAGCAGTGCCATGTCACGCAGGCGGAGCCGGATGACGCCACCCTGCGCCGCATCGGCGGCCAGGCTAGCCTGCAGGTCCAGGCGCGCCGTCATCAGCGGGCTCGCGTCGGTGGCAAGGGGCAGCAGGTCGATGCCGCGCCAGGGCCCGATCGTGTGCACGCTCGGGCACCAGCCGGGCATGTGGCCAAGCAGCGTGGTGCGGACCAGGCGCAACGTGGGCGGCGTGATCATGCGCGGCTTCCAGCGCACCGGGCCGCGCTGCGTGCGCAGCCAGCGGTGCAGCGATCGAAAGCACAGGCAGAGCACATGCTCGCCATCGAGATGGAGCTCGGCCTCGAACGCCGTAAACATGTTCTGCGCATCGAGCACGCGCACCGCATCCAGCCAGACCTCGGCCACGGTAGCCAGGCCGTGCAAGCGCAGGCGGTACGCGCCGGCGCCGGACACCGTCACGCGGTACCAGTAGTCGTGATCGTGCAGCGGCCGCGGTGCCGCCGCCTGCCATTGCCCCGCCGCCTGGAGCGCCTGCGCCACGGTCCCCGGCACCTGGGCCGCCATCCATGGGCCGCGCCCGGCCAGCGCCGCGGGCGATGCCACGGCGCCAGCGGGCGTCTCCAGCAAAGCCCAGTCGCCGGCGAGCGGTTGCCGGTGCACTGGTCGCCCGGGGACGGGTGTCAAGCCAAGCGGCGCATGCATGGCGCTCGGCCCTCAGTACTCGGCTTCGCCCACGTAGCCCGCCAGCGCCGGCACTGCCGCCTCGTAGGAGGCCTCGAGCTGTTCCAGGCAATCCTGGCAACGATCCACGCGGCGGCTGATAATGGAGCGCACCAGCCGGAACTGCATCACCATGGCCTCGGACGCGAGCTTCTGGCACGCGCCCGCTATGCTCTCAGGCATCGGCTGGCCATGCTGCGCCAGCCAGCGCAGGTACTGCCCGAGCAGCTCGAAGTTGGCGCCGAGCTGGCGCAGCACGCTAAAGGCGTAGGGATGGAAGGTTTGCTCACCTCCGGCCATCAGTGCCTCCTGATGCGCGGGAAACGCCGTGCGGAAAGCCGTGATGGGATTCTGGCGCGGACGGCGCGCGAGGTGCTTGCGCAAGAGCGCCAGCGAGGCGCGCACCAGCATCGTCCCTTCCAGCGCGGGAAACCGGCGGCGCGCCACCTCGGCGTACGGGAACAGCAGGTTCACGTCGTCCGCCAGCGCGGGCAGGCGGCGGAACAACCCTGCGTAGTCCTCGCCGGTGGCCACGTGATAGCCCTCGTTATGGAAGTAACCCACGGACTGCGCCTCGGGCATCATCACATCGATGCCGATGGTGGTCTTGGTATGCTCGCGCCGGTATGACGTAGCCCGGTTATCCGGCAGGTAAAAGCCATCCACCTCGAGCAGTACCACGTGGCCGCGGCAGGTCTGCCCGGCGACGCGGTCTTCCATCGACTCATACAGCGACAGCTCCTGCACCACCACGCCGTAGAGACGTTCGAGATCGTCCAGCGGGTATTTGAAGAAGGTGAACTGATCACCCTCGAAATCCTGCGACACGGTGAACCCGAGCGCCGCAACCGGGTCCAGCTCCCAGCCGTGCAGCAGTTCGATCCACAAGTCTACATAGCAGTTGGTCTGCGGCCAGACGGGATTGCCATTGTGCAAGGCGTGCGACACATGCATGCCGCGCTCTAGCGTTCGCGGGTCAACGAGCATTACAGCCCTCCCAGGGTGGCGCGTACGTCCTTGGGCCACAGCGACAGGTCGAAGCCGTGGTGGCGCAGCAGCGCCAGCGTCAGGCGCTCGATGCCAAATCCCACGCAGCCGGTATGTGCCGGCTCGCCGTCGGCGGTGCGCAGCGTCCACACCTGGCCGAAGTGGTCCATGTGGTAGTTGAAGCTCATGCACGCCGTGGGCGGAGCGCCCTCGTTGATCGGGATGAGCAACTCGAACTTGAGCTTCAGTTCGCGCTGGCTGTCCGCCACGATCTTGCCGCCACGCCCGAAGAACGGGTCATTGGCCACATCCACCTCGTGCGGAAGCTCGAGCATGGTGGCCAGCTGCTGGCCGCGCTCCATCCACAACTGGCGAAAGGCGATGATCTGCCCGGCATCGCCCAGGCGCACATACTCACGCTGGCGGAACATCTGCATGCGCGCCGGATCGATCGAAGGTTCGTGGCGGAAGCAATACGACAGCACATCCACCACCAACCCCTGCGGCGGCATCGGGCCGCGCCGCGCCACCGCCGGATAGATCGGGTAGCACGCGGCCGGCGTGAGCACCACGCGGGTCGGCCGCTGCTCGTCGGCCCATTCCTCGCCCGCCTCCATCCGTGCAAGCAGGCGATGGTGGTCGCGATCGCTGCCGCAGAAGCTGTGCACGGTGCCGGCTAGCTGCGGAAAGCTCTTCAGGTAGTCGCTAGCCTCGAAATCCTGGCGCGACATGGCGGGCGGAAAGCGCATCACTTCCGCACGCTGGTCGGCGCCAAGCGCGGTGACGGCCACGTTCAGGCCGTCCGCAATGGCCTCGAACACCGCACTGCGGCCATAGACGCCATCGACCCCGCTCGGGATCAGCAGGCCCGCCTCGATCAATGCTTGCTGGTAGCGCCGCTGGCCTGCCTGCGGATCACTGTACGAAGGCATAGCTGTCGACGCGCCGGCGGCGTCCGCGGGCGCGGAATTGGCGCGATCTTCCACGCTGACGTTGGCATCCATGTCGTGCTCCTTAGCTGGAACGCTCGGCCAGCAGCAAGCTAGCGGTATTGGTCAGGATCCGGTCGTTGTTGATCATCAGCGGCGCGGACCAGAGATCGCGAAGGTGACGCCCGAGGCTGTAGGGCGTGCCTTGCTTGTAGCCAGCCATGCCGCAGATCATCATCGCTTGCTGCACCACTTCAATCGCCATCGTGCTCACGCTGGTCTTCAGGCCGTTCATCTCCGCGGCGAGCGAGAACAGCGCCGACACCGACAGCCCCGCGTGACGCTGGCGCTGGTGCGCCAATGCGAGCTCAATCCGCCCTTCCATCATCTGCACCATCGCCACCGCATCGGCCACCCGCGTGGCCGATGGCGGCAGCGAGCCCGGGCGCGCACGCGCCTGGCCCTGGAAGAAGGCCTTGGCGCGCTGCACGGCATCGCCGGCGATGCCGGTCCACAAGGCGGCCCACAGGATGTGCGAAACCGGCGTCATGGTGCCGTCCGCGATCTCGCCAAACGCCACCGGCAGGATCTGCTCGCAGGCGCCGCGCGCCTCCAGGCGAAAGCCGTTGCTGCAGGTACCGCGCATGCCAAGGGTGTCCCACGTGCTGAGGCTCTGCAGCGTGAAATCGTCCTTGAGCAGGCACACCATGACCTGGTCCGAGGGCGAGGCATCGGCATGGCGCCGCGCGGTAGCCAGGATGGCGTCGGAATGCGCGCCGTAGGAAATCGTGGGCGCCATCTTGAGCAGATGGAAGCGGTCGTTCTCGACATTGACGGCGCAGCCACTGTTGCGCAGCGCACCGCCGATCGCCTCCTCGGAGGTGGCCGAGGCAAGCAGCAACTGCTCCGAGGCAATGCGTTGGAGCAACTGCTCATGCCAGGGGTTACCCGTGCCGTGCTCGACGATGCAGGCCACCTGGATCTGGTGCATGGCGTAGACCATGCCGGCCGAGGAGCAGGCTGCCCCCAGCACGCGGCAGATGGCCGCGACCGTGTCGAGCGACGCGCCTGCACCGCCGTGCGCCGCAGGCACCATGACGCTGAGCAGCCGGTGCTGCCGGATCGCGGCAAACGCGTCGTGCGGAAACGCCGCGTCGCGGTCGACCTGATCGGCGTGCTTGGCCGCTTCGAGCGCGGCAAGCTGCGCCGCCACCATCAGTTCGGCGAAGGTGGCGTGGGCAGCCATCGGGCGTGCCAGGTCCACGCTGGCTAAGGGGGGGCTCATGCTGCCTCCTGTTGCTGTCTTAGCTGCTCGGCCGCCGCTGCCAGCGAGTTGACGCTGCGAAAGAGCTGTCGGGTCAGCATGGCGTCCGGGATCTCGATATTGAATGCGTTCTCGATGGCCAGCATCACATGGACGGTCGCAAGCGATGACAATCCGGCTTCGTAAAGATCGGCCTGGTCGTCGAGCGCATCTACCGACACGTCGAGCCGCGCCACATCGGCAAGGATTTGTCGAATGGTTGCCTTCATCTCTGGTTCTCCTCGGTGAGGATGGTCGGGTTTCATCATTGGGCCGCAGCTGCTGGCCGGCTTCGGTGCGCTGGCCCACCAACTTCGCATCCGGGTTGGCGGGACGGGTGTTGGGGAGACGAATTGCTCAGAACGCCTCGCGTCCCGTCCAGCCATGCAACGCGGTGCGCAAGATGATTTGCAGGTCCAGGCGGAAGGACCAGTTGCAGATGTAGAAGATGTCGAACTCGATGCGCTTGCGCATCTTCTCTACCGTGTCGGTCTGGCCGCGAAAGCCGTTGATCTGCGCCCAGCCAGTGATGCCGGGCTTGACCCGGTGGCGCAGCATGTAGCGATCGATCACTTCCTTGTAGATCTCGTTGTGCTCGATAGCGTGCGGGCGCGGGCCCACCACCGACATCTCGCCACGCAGCACGTTGACGAACTGCGGCAGCTCATCCAGGCTGGTGCGGCGCAGGAAGGCACCGATGCGCGTGACGCGGGCATCGCCGCGCACGGCCTGGGTCACGCTGCCCGCGTCCTGGTGCTGCACCATGGTGCGGAACTTGTAGACGTGGAACGGCCGGCCATCCATGCCCAAGCGAGCCTGGCGGAACAGGACGGTGCCGGGGGACGAGCACTTGACCAGCACAGCGATCAGCAGCAGCAGCGGCGACAGCCCGACCAACGCCGCCAGCGCGAAAGCGCGGTCGAAGCTGCCCTTGAGCAAACCCGTGATGCCCGACTGCGGCGGGCTGTTCAGGTCGATGACCGGCAGGCCGAGGAAGTCGCTGAAGCGATGGCCGAGCAGTTCGACCGACATGACGTCGGGCACCCAGCGGATGTCGATCAGGTCGTTGCGGAAGTGGGAGACCACGTCATAGAGATCACGGCACGCAGCCATCGGCAGCGTCAGCCAGATTTCGCGCACGCCGTTGTTGCGCACGAACGTGCAGACCTGCTGCAGCGAATCCAGCCGCGTTACGCCCGCGGGCACCGGCTGCTCCGTGCCTTCGTCGTAGATGCCGGCCACGTCGTAGCCCGCGCCGCGATTGTTCCGTACGCGCTGGTACATCTCGTGGCCGAGCGATCCGTAGCCCAGGATCACCACGCGCTTGGCGTTGATGCCATGCACGCGCACGCTGCCCAGCATGCCGTAGAGCAGCACCCGGGAGGCCAGCAGCATGACGGCCACGCTCAGGACCCAGCCCATCGACCAAAGCCGGGACAGCGCGGCCGACTGGTGCATCAGGTACGCGGTGACCAAGCCCAGCATGCACACCGCCCCCCAGGCCGCGAGCGTGCGCACCGCCAACGCGGCGCGGCTGCGACCGCGCCAGGAGTTGTACAAGCCACAGGCAGGGAACACCAGCAAGGTGCTGACCGAACACAACACGGTGATGAAGCCATGGACCGGGGCGGCGCTACGCAGGCCGTGGGGAAACAGCAGTTCGCCAACCACCGCGCCGCAGGCGGCGACGATGGCCGCATCGGCAAAGCGATACAGGATCTGCAGGGCGGCCTGCCTCTCGGCAACGAATGCGCGGACCCTTGACATGATTTGCCTCCATCCGGCGAGCCGGACTTGTTACGCAGATCATGGTTGCGCCGCGGCAGCGGTACCGTCTGTTTGCTTGCGCACACACGCGTTCGGGACGCGCGCCGGCGGGCCGGGTCTTCCTGCTCAGCGCGGTGCGGCGGGGGGCTGGCAGGCCAGCACCGCGGATCCCTCGCGCTGGCCAGCCCATTCGCGCCATTGCCCGCGCTGGAACGGCTTGTCGCGCCCGGCCAGCCGGGCAGCAAGGATTTCGAGCCAGTGATGCGTGGGCGCGGCGACGCCGACCGCCGGCACGCCCAGCATCAGGACGATCACCAGCGCGCCTGCCAGGGCCGGCGCGGAGCGCGCCGGGCGCCGGCCCCGGAAGATGAAGCTCAGGCTGACGGCAAATCCGAGCGCAAGCCCGCTCAGCACTTCCGAGCCTGAATGCGCCTGCAGCTTCAGCCGCGAGAGGCCCACCAGCAACGCCAGCAGCAGGCCGATCCCGCCGGCGCCAACCGCCAGACGAGGATGGCGCGCCGACACGATCAGGTAGAGCAGCACCGGCAACACCGACGCCGACATCATGCTATGCCCGGAAAAACCCGTGAAGTTGAGCGCCGCGCAGCCAATGCCCCAGCCCATGAAGGCCAGCTTGGAGGCCAGCACCAGCGCGGCGGTCACACCGAAACTCAACAGCCACCGGCGTGCGCTGGCAACGGCGCCGGCATGGAACAGCCATGCGGCGATCAGCACGGCGCAGGGCAGCAGCAGCGAGGTTTCGCCGAAGCGGGAAATAAGGTGCCAGGGAATCATGATGGCTGTTTGGGGATCGAGCACGCGAGCAAAGTAACACAGTTGCGTAACCGGCTTGCCTGCCACGCGGGCTTTCGGGTCGGCCTCAACCCAGCCGGAAGCATGAGGCGGCCAGGGTCCCACCCGCAGGCCATGCGGCGGAGCGAAGCATGCGCTGGGCTGGCGGGTTTCCCTGGGAACTGGCTGGCCGGCCCTTCAGCCATGTGGCAGATGCATCTTCTGGTCGATACAGCTACCGCCGGTGTTTGGCTATCGTCGGATAGTGGCCCGCCGAGCGGAATCGAGCCGGCCACTTTAGAGTCCGCATGGTCCCCCGGTCGGCGGACTCTTTTTTTTCCGTTTTTTTGTGCGGCACCTTTGGATCTCGGCAATTTCGCGGGCAGGCGCCGCTGGCAGCAAAAGAAACAGGCCACGGTTTGCCGCCTCTGCCGGCCGGCTAAACCGTGGCCATCAAGATCCGGCGCAGCATGCGCTGCGACCGAAACACGCGTGCGCGCATCCATGCCGGCATGCGCACCGGAAAAGCTCCGGTCCCCCGAACACGCGCTCGTCGTCGCCCCCTCTTGCCTTACTCTTGCTGTCTTGCGGCGGATGAACAGCCGGTTGCATCCCACGCTGCTACCGGGATGCCCTGGCTGGCGGCCTAGCCGGCCGTCGGCGCATGCACGTGCTCCGGTGCCGGTTCGCTCGCCACCACCACGCAGTACTCGTGGCGCGCGAGCAGTCCGGCCCACACGGATGCCATCTGCCTGCGTGCTTCCTGCTCACCGGCAAAGGTAGCTGCCGCGATCGCGGCAGCCTCGCAGGCGTAGCGCCTGCCATGCAACTCTCCGCGATACAACAGCGGTTCATCGCGCCCGGTAGTCAATCTGATTTCGTAGCAGCACGCCCACTTGCCCCGGCCCTCCGGCACGGCAAAGCCGCGCACGACCAGGATATCCAGCTCGTTTTCCATACGACCCCCTGTGCATCGCGCGGCGGCCAGCTTGACATTGAGCGTCCCGGCTTCGTCATTCGCGCACTTTCAGCATAGGCAGCCGCACCGGCGCGCGCATCATCCCCTTGCCGTAGACCCACCTGAACCGATGGGGGAGGGCGGTGGCATGGCAAAAGCCCGGCGCGGAAAACACTGTCCCCCGGCGCGCACCAGCGCCACCGCAGCCCGCGTTTGCTCGGGCGAGGCTGGCACCGGCAGGCAGCCGCTAGCGCCAAGGCCGGCGGCGTAGCGTGCGAACTCGGGGTCGAGGGTCTCGCACATGACCAGCCAGCGCCGGGGCGCCAGGCGGGAGTGCAGTGCATCGAGCAGGCGGAAAGCATCGGTATCGGTGCCGCTGCAGTCAAGCAGCGCGAAATCGACGGGACCCGGGGGTAATTCGGCCGGGGTCGCCTCCAGCAGCCACTCGGGGGTCTGCGAAAGCACGGGGGCGAGCGCGGCAAGCTCGCGCAGGTGCCGCAGCACACCCCGGCGCAGCATCATGTTGTGGGCAAGCAGGAGCGTTGTCATCGGCTGTGGGTGACAGCGGGTTGCGTTGGCTGCGCGGGTTGCACTAAGCCAGCAAGGGCCAGGCCCGGCTTCCCGTTAGAGCCACTTGTTTGTTGATCAGGGTAGCAAGTGCAGCACTACGCCGCCTCGTGCATTCGGATGAGGCGCCGTAGTGCGGAGGATGGAGTCGCTGGTGCTTCGGGCCGCCGGGCGCCACAGCGCGCGCCCGGCGGGACTAAGAGGCCATTTCAAAAAGATTCTGGCGTCGTTGCGCGGCCTTGGCCGATCCAGTTGTACTGTCTGCGGCCGCGCGCCTAGCCAGAACCGCTTCGCTTCATTTTGAAACAGCCTCTAACAATCAGGCTGCCTGGCAGACACCGGCCAGATCCACCGGCGACGGCCCCACACCGCGAATCGGCACGGCAGCGGTTGCCGGGCCCGGCCAGCTCAGCTTCGCGCCACGCTGCAGCGCTACGTAAACCGCCTCGCCCTTGTTGCGCACGTGCAGCCGCTGGTAAAGCGTGCATGCATGCGTCTTGGCGGTAGCCACCGAGATGTTCAGCAGGCGGCTGACAGTCTTGATCGGATAGCCGCGTGCCAGCAGCGCCAGCACCTCGTACTGGCGCTCGGTAATATTAAGCAGGTGCGATCCGGCCGAAGGCGTTTCCGGCTCGGAGGCGGCATCGCCCGGGAGGTGCTGTGCCGGGTGGGCGGCGGCGTCATGTTCGTCATCGACCTGGGTCGGTCCGACGTGCATATGCAGCGGGGCCGGCGACGGCCTGGCCGGAATCAAGGGCCACGGCACAGGACTCGCGTCGCCGCGCGCCGCCTGGGCCCGGGCGGGAAAGCACTCGCCGTCGGCAAGGACAAGCCGAATCGCCGCGTCCAGCATGTCGGCGCTGCAGGCTTTGGACAACAGGCCGCGCACGCTGTCGGGCATGGTGGCGCCGTTCTGCGGCGACAGGATCTGCTCGGATAGCACCAGGACCCGCTTCGGCATCAGTGTCTGGCAGGCCTGATCCAGTTCCTGCCAGCTCAACGCCGGATCCGCCGACAATCCGTAGATCATCAGGTCGGCATGACAGAGCCACTCGGCTGGATAAGGTAGTGCGCCTGGATCGATATCGACGAGTTCGCCGTGGAGGCCGGCCTGGGTCAACAAATGGCGCAGACCCAGGCGCAGGAGGGGATGAGGCTCGATCAAGAGGATTGTGGCCATGGCCGCTCTCTTTTTTTTGTTACGGCATGGCGAGCCCCGCGACAACCCGCACATGCTAACGGAAATGCCCACTATGCTGCGGTTGCATTTCCATACGATCCGTTTCGTCTCCAGGCCGTGGCAACGTACCCATCCAGGTCCGGCTGCCCGACTGACCATCCCGTGGAGTCGTTTTCGAATCGCCCCGTTTGCGCTTTTTTACGCTGTAGATGTTTCTCAACTCAGAGTTTAAAAAATCTAACTCTGGGTCTCAGGATATGCACTGAAGGTGGTGAATGCAAGTCAGGGTTACACCCGGCAAAGCGTGTCGTGCAATACCAACGGCGCAGGGCGGAACTGCCGTATCGCGCTGTCCCGGGCGGTTAGCGGAAGAAAGCGGGGCATTTTGCCAGTATAATTATCGGCATTGAATTTCACTATGCATTTATACCCGGATGCATTTAGCGATTGATTAAGTGCCTTATGAATCAAGATCTTAGCGACCAAATCGAACGTTGTCATGCAACCCGGTAAGGCCCCTAACCTGAGTCTCACCCGCAGCGAATTTGCCGCTGTTCGGGCTTACGTGCAGGGCATGCCGGCTGCCATGGTAGCTGGGCGCTATCTCAGTGATGACAGCGACGACGACGACGCAGGTGGCGAATCCGCCTTGCGGGTGTTGCTTGGGCTGCGCGACCGCATGGTTCAGTTGGCGCACCTGCATAGCCGGCAGGATCTGGCTGAACTGCTGGAAGGTGGTCCCGGCCGCTCCAACCGGGGCATGGACCGCCGGGTCGAAGCCCTGGCCGAGCTGGAACGGCTGGGTACCGCCCAGCCCCGAGCCGATCATGGCATCGAGCTTTGGTTTTCCCCGGCCCTGGCCAGGCGCTTGCGGGCACAGAAGATATCTAATCTTCATATTTTGGTGAATCTGGCCAACCGCCATGGCAATGCGTGGTGGCGCTCGGTACCGCGCATCGGCGCCCTCGCCGGGGCGGCGATCAACCGGTGGCTGGCCGATCATCGCGATGTCGTCCGGGATGACCGGGGAGAGCCGCTGCTGCGGGAGCACGTTTTCGCGCGGGGGCGCCTGGCCGAAGCCGCGCTTGGCCCGCGCTTGCACCAACTGGTGCCGCTTGAGTTGATGCGCGAAGAAGAATCGGGTACGGTAACTGCGATTCCGGACAATAGTGATCTAAAGAGCGCTTTTGGAAGCGATCTCGTCGCGGTTCGGGCTTGGCTCGCAGCAAATCGGGCGCAGCAAAGTACCTGGCTAGCCTACCGCAAGGAGGCCGAGCGGCTTTTGCTTTGGACGGCAATGGAGCGACGCAAACCGCTGGCGATGCTGGATCGGCAGGATCGCGAGGACTATTTCGCGTTCCTTCGTCATCCCGCTCCCGTACGTTTGTGGGTCGGGCCGCGCGCACCAAGGGAGTCGGCGGCCTGGCGGCCATTCACTGGTCCGCTGTCCGAGAGCAGCGTGCTTCATGCCTCGCGTATCCTGGGTGCGCTGTTTGAATGGCTGCAAGGCCAGGGACATATTGCGGAGCACGTCTGGCGGCCCGAGAGCCAGTCGAGGAGGACGGCATTGCGCTTGGCTGTGCCGGTGGCCGCGGGGAGCACCCTCGAACCCGAATCGCTGGCCAGATTCCTTGACTGGCTAGCCGCCCAGGGCCGGGAACCGGAAGGCATTCGGTATCGCGCGGCCGACGCCGCGGTCCGCTTGTTGCAGGAGCAGCCTATCGGATTTGCGAGCCTGGCGACGTTCACGCGCGACAAGCTTGGCGTGCACGAAGAAGTTGGTACGCATGAAGAAGTTGGTACGCCCAGTGCAGTGGATGAGGGTCTTAGCGAAGCCGCTCGCGGCGCACTGAAGCGTCACTGGCAAGACCGCGGGCTGGATTGGGGCAGCCTGGCCGGCCAGCCGATCGTGCTTGTCGGGCCACCCCGGCTTCCGCCTACCGGCCGTGCCAGGCGTAAGGCCGAGATGTCGCCGGGCTCAGGCTATTCGGTAAGGGGATTGCATGCCTTGCTGAGCCAGGTGATCGAGCGGTATCGGGAGGCCGAGGATGCCGAGTTTGCGGTGCGCTCGCCGCGCGACCTGGCGGGGCGAAGAACGCGGGTGAAGCGCGTTGGGGCGGGCGGCGCGGGAGTCATGGCCCCTGAGGCTTCCGGGGCCAGCACAGTGGATCATGTTCATGTCGTTTCGGCCCCGGAGTGACCGGGTGGGGTGGGTGATCGCTGCCCTTCTCCCCCGCCTATGACTATGCAAGCTGTCAGCTAGCGGTCTTCTCCAGGCCAAAACGCGCCTTGAGAGTTTCGACCAGCGCTTCGCGCGCGCCTCGGTCGTTCACTTGCACGTCCAGCACCACGCGCCCGGAATCCCACTCCTTGATCGTGCCCAGCAGCTGTCCGGCATCGCTGCGGATCTTGTACTGCCGGCTGATCTCCTTGATCTTGCGTGCCTTGCCTTCTTGCGCGTGCTTGCGAATCGCCTCGACTTCACGGCTGGACAAGCCCTCTGCCATGATGCGCGTGGCCAGGTCCCGCGTGCGGTCCTCTCCAACGATCTTGCAATAGAGTGTCAGTTCATAGCCGGTGGCAATCCCGATTGCGCTGGGACGCTCGCGCATGACGCCCAGGACCGACTCGGGCAGTCTGAGCAGCGCCAGTGTCTTGTTAACCGTGCCGGCTGACATGCCTGTCAGTTCGCAGATGTCTTCCTCTTTCTGGACCTTGCCTTCATCCAGCAGTTGTCGCCAGGCAATCGCGTTGTCCAGCGCCGACTGGTCGGACCGTTGCTCATTGAGCAGGAACGACAACCGGTAGAAATCCAGGTCATTCAGGTTGCTCTCGATGAAGCATTCCATCTCGAGCTTGCCCGCGGAGGCCAGCGCCCGCTTGCGGTAGTGGCCATCGATCAGGATGTAGTGCCCCGGCCGCGCTGGGTCCGGCGTCGCCAGGCCCGGTGTCTTCTGGCCATGGGTGGCGATCGAAGCCGCGCGTTCCTGCACCACCACGGGGTCGTAGATGCGGCGGGCATTGAAAGGATTGTCGTGGAGTTGCGCCAGCGGCACCTTCATCAGGATTCGGCCGCCCTCTTCCTCGGGCTCACTTTCAGCGCTGAAAATGGGGCTCGGCTCTCGGCCGCGCGCCTGAAGCAAGCCGTTGGGGTGTTGCGAAATTGCCGCTTCGGCGCGGGCAAAGCGATCGATCGCGTCCCCTCGGGTTTTTTCTGCCGCCATTCCCGCCAACATGCCTGCCTTGAGGCTTTTCAATTTTGTCGCCATACCTATTGCTCAATCAAAGACAATACTTCGTCGACCATCATGTCGACTTCCTGCACGGACTCACGCGCGCCTGCCACGCCGTGCACGGTGCATCCAATCGCCTGGCATTCGCGAAACGGCGAGCGCGAACCGATCATCGATTGCATCAACGGGATTTCCAGATCGTCCCCCAGAATCTCAATCGCCTGGCGCGCAATGGAAACGCGCCGTTGCACCATGTTTGCCATGACGCGGATACGCAGCGTTTCGTTCTGGACCTGAGCGTGTTGGGCCAGGGTCTTCGCTGCCACGGCCGCCCAAAGGTCGGGAGGTGATGGGACGACCGGAATGATTGCCAGATCGGAAATCAGCAGGGCGCTTGAGGGTGCCGCCGAATGTACCGCCGGGGGGCAATCGACCACGATGTAATCGTAGTCCTGGATGAATTTCCTGACTTCGCGGTGCATTGCACCGCCGGACGGCGCCAGGCCGATCACCGAAGCAGGAAAAGGCCGCTCATCGCTTGCCTGCGCGGCCCAGCGCGTTGCCGTGCCCTGCTCGTCCATATCGACAAGCATCGATCGCGCGCCGCGCAATCCGAGCGTCCCTGCGAGATGCATGCTGACCGTGGTCTTTCCGCATCCGCCCTTTTGGTTGAAGACCGTGATGATTTTAGCTGGCACTACGACCTCTCTTTCAGCGCTGAAAGCGCGATTATCGCTAGCCGCAACTTTAGTCAAAGTGACGTGCTGGCTCAACTGTTTTTTGAATTTATATTTTAAATATAATATTGGCGAAAATATTTCGCGTTATGGAAATGAAAGATTTCCACTTGAAATGCGGCACGGAATACGCCTAAAGTAGCGGCAGTGCGTCTTTCGACGCACATGACACAACTAGACAAACTGGTTATGATGCCCGCAACAGTCGAGTCAAGTCGTGTCACCTCGTCGGCGTCCGTTCGGTAACTACGAGAACTTAGCGTGCTTGAACGGTTGTTAGCGTTGTTTGCGTTGCGTACAAGAACTTGCTTCGAAAGGAAATTCACATGACAACCGGTACGGTCAAATGGTTCAATGAGACCAAGGGCTTTGGCTTCATTACCCCGGACGACGGCGGTGCGGATCTGTTCGCGCACTTCTCCGAAATCCAGGGTTCGGGCTTCAAGACGCTCAAGGATGGTCAGCGCGTCACGTTTGAAGTAAAGCAGGGCCCGAAGGGCTTGCAGGCATCCGCCATCAAGCCGGCCTGATCTCACGAATCACGCCGAAATCGCAGACTGCGCCTGGCTCTCGGGCTTGACGCGGTAGGCAAAGCAAAAGGCAAGCGTATAACGCTTGCCTTTTGTGCTTCTTGCAGGGCCGACGATGCTCGCTCGGCATCCAGGCACCTTCACGCAATATCTCGGGGGCCCAACGAAAAACCCGCCAGCTCATTGGGCAGGCGGGTTCGGCAATGCATGCACCCAGGCTCAGGCGAGCTTGCGAACGCTCGTACGGGAAGGCTGCAGGATCAGCGCCTTGGACGAATCCGCATCCACCTTGGCGCCAGGATAGACAACCAGCACATCCTTGAGCGCCTTACGGAACAGCGCGCGGAATTTCCGCTCACTTTCAGTTTCAGTGCCAAACTGCATCTGCAAGGCTTCCCAGGGAATCTCGGTACGCCGCTGGATCGTGAAGAAGCGATAGGTCAGCCAAGAGTATACGTCCAGCGCAAACGGCGACTGCTTGAGTGCCTTCAGCGCGCGCATGTCAACCGGAACAGGCCGGTTAACCAGCTCATTGAAAAAAGGCTCGGACAGCACCACGAAGCTCTCGAACATCGAGCCCTGCCCCGGCTGCATGGGATCCCACCAGGTCGACAGCTGGTCTGCCAGCAGATAGCCGACGCGATCGATCGAAAGCGGCTCGTGGTTCGGGTTTTGATTCTGGCTCGGCGTGGACTTGTTCTGGACAATCGCAATGGTGGCGGAGAACAGGCGGATCATCTGCTGCCGCACAAGGGTCATGGTGCCACGCTTGCCACCCGTGGCCATCGGAATGCCCAGGTTGTACATGAACTCGGACAGCGAATTGCCCAGCGAGATGCGGCGGTCCTCGACCGTCCCGGTAAACTCGCCGCGCTTTTTCTTGGCCATGATCTCCTTGCCGATCCAGGCAAGCATCAGGCGCGGATAGGAGCCATAGGGATAGCCAAGCGAGACCGTTTCGGACACCAGTTTCTGGCGTCCGTTGCTGGCTTTTTCTGAACGCTGCTGGGTGAAGTATCCAGGCTGGATCATCAGTGAAATGTTTCCACTGGTGCGCGTCCACACGGGCGGAGCGCCCTTTGGCGCCCGGTAAGGCAAGGTGACCTGCACACTGGCACGGCTCAAGAAGCCGACTTCGCCGCTTTGCCATGCATCTTCGCGCTCCATGGCCTGGGCTTCGTCGAACAGGCGCTGGAATTTCTCGGACGGAACCAGACTGTTCTCGTCGCCGGGAACGATGATGCGGGACGGCTCACTGTCCATATCTGCTGGACCGCGGGACCCAAGGATGGTCTGGTTGCGTTTAATGGGCATATTGGCGTGCTTCGGAATACACGACTTTTTACGCGAAGCAATCCGCCTTGTCACGCAGAAACGGGTTCGGTAGATGAATTTCCTGCAATGCCGCGTGTTTTGGGTGTGCTGGGTCTCATGGCTGGTTGCATGGTGGACTACGGTGGGCAATCCCGAAGGGTTGTCCACGGAAGGCCAGCCATCAGCTACCGGTAAACGTTAAGAGTATGGGTTAACTACTTGTAAACCGTATACGGGAGACCCAGATCCTTGATTCTTATGAGGAAAAACACCCCGGGCGAACCCGATTCTGCGTGAAACCGTACTCGATTCTGCGAAGTGCTGTACCAGATTCTGCGGTATACCGAACCCGTTTCAGCGCAAAGCCCGAACCGGTTTCTGCGTGGATAAGTCCCTGTTCCCACAGGCTTTTCCACAGCCGGAGGCGCCAAAACCGTACCTGTTTCTGCGGGCGCAGAGCGCTTTTCGTCACGTATACCGCGTAAACCGGCATTCCGGAGTAGTTATCCCCGCAGAATTGGGTACGCATCCCAGTTTACCAAGACCGCCCTCACCGCTTTGCGTACCCAATTCTGCGTCGTGAGCACCCCTGTCGTTCCGTTTACGTACCCAATTCTGCGCTACGGCATTTGAAAACCC
The DNA here is from genome assembly GCF_058809705.1 of Cupriavidus sp. MPR-AND1C. Lineage (NCBI taxonomy): Bacteria > Pseudomonadati > Pseudomonadota > Betaproteobacteria > Burkholderiales > Burkholderiaceae > Cupriavidus > Cupriavidus sp. MPR-AND1C. Next base: position 66,875 of record NZ_JBXASU010000028.1, read on the forward strand.
GCTTTTCAGGGCTCGCTGACTTGAAGCGTACCCGTTTCTGCGGCGTACCCAATTCTGCGAACCCTCGTTTCGAGTCGCGCGGCGCCAAAAGCGTACCCATTTCTGCGGACTCGCTGCGACCTCGTTTTTCAAGGTGCGTACCCGTTTCTGCGTAATCGGATCCGGTTTTGTCGAGCGCAAAACTCCCTTCTTTCTATTATACACAAGCTTTGTACAGAAAGCGAGTGCTTGCACTCAAAAAGAGTGAATGAGTAAAAGGATCTTTGCGGGCGTACCCGTTTCTGCGCATGTCCCCGATGAGACTGGCGCCGGCGCGGTCGTATGCCGCAGGCACCGGTCAGTTGTGCGTACCCGTTTCTGCGGCCACAACGCGACTGGAAAGGGTGCTGTGCGTACCCGTTTCTGCGGAAAAGGAGCCAAGTCGTCCTTGGACAAGGATTTTTGGAGGGGAGGAGAAGTGGAATGCGGTCGAGGGACCGCATGAAGGCGCCTGCCGAGCGCTGGGAAACTCGGTATGGGCCTTTGGGCGTACCCGTTTCTGCGCAATTTCAGGCGTTTGAGCTGTTGGGGCAGCGGGAAGAAAAAAAACGGGGCGTACCCGTTTCTGCGTTGCGATATTGCGTCAGTCAGCCCCTTGCGCGATGCCCGCGGAGATGCTCTCGGTGCTCGGATGCCGGCGCGCGGTGGAATTTCATGCCTTGCGTACCCATTTCTGCGTGCCTGGGTCACCGCCTGGCTTCAGGAGAGGCGGACACGGGCTAGGAAATCGCGGTCCCGAGGATGGGGCGTACCCGTTTCTGCGTGGGGACTCAGAGGCATTGCGGAGTCGAACTGGCCGCAGAGATCGGCGCGTACCCGTTTCTGCGTGCTCCGCGGTGGCCCGAGCGACGGCGTTGCCAGGTGAGAGCAGTGGCGCCGTTCCTATGGCGATCCCGCAGCGGCGCCGGATCCGGGCGAGGCCGGGAGGATTGCCGGACAAAAAAAACCCCGCCTCGAGAGGCGGGGTTTTCCTGACTGGGCGCACCCCTAGTGGGGTGCCAGTCTACTGCTTACAGCGGCGTGATGTTCGCAGCTTGCAGGCCCTTCGGGCCGTTCTTGACTTCGAACGACACGCGTTGGTTTTCCTGCAGCGACTTGAAACCGTCGGAGCGGATTTCAGAGAAGTGCGCGAAGAGATCGTCACCGCCAGCGTCCGGCTTGATGAAACCGAAGCCCTTGGCGTCGTTGAACCATTTAACGATACCGGTTTGCATGGTATTGCTTTTCCTGGGAAAAATTTAAAAGAAACGGATAGCTCACGCATATCCGAGCAAAGCAACTCAAGGAAAGGACACCATGGACAACGGAAGTACCATGACGGTGGCTAACGAATGTGCTGTTGCCTCGTCGCTTGAATCTAGCGGGGTTTATACGGCGGATTAGCGCCAGCGTCAAGGTAGGGTCATTCTGGATGTCTGCCTGGATCCACTGCGAGCCGCGGTCGGATCGTCACGTTTTTCAGATGGATCCTATTCGCCGCTGGTGCCGTGCCGTGGCGGAAATTACCCGAAAGTACGCTCGGCAGACCCGGCGTGCACGGTACGCAACCTGAACCGCAATCCGCAAGCACGGCCGCGACGAAAACAAGGGGCCCCAACCCGTCAGCCAACCGACGCCACTCGTCGCACCGCCGCCGGCATTTCGCTGGTGGAACACTGGTTCAAGCTTGCAGAGCACCGGACCGACGTGCGCACCGAGTTGCAGGTGCTCTTCCTGGTCGATCTGTTCGACGCCAGCGCTACTCTCATGGGCGTGGATCATCGCGGTGGTCTTCGTCTTCAAGTTTCACTATCCGCCGGAGTACTGAGCATTGAGCCTGCCGCCTGCCGGAAGGACAGCATTGGCGAGCGCGTTTGCCGGGTGATGAGAGAAAGCGTACCCGTTTCTGCGTGGCTGGGCGCGGGCCTCCTCCCCTTCCCCGCAAATCGGCGCCGTACCTGTTTCTGCGTCGCCGGCGTACACCACGGGATAAAATTCGCGTACCCATTTCTGCGCGAAATGTAAGTGATCAATTACCTCGCGTGGCAGATTGTGTGTAGCAGAACGTTCATACTAAAGGATGATATTCGGCTGAGTACCCATACTGAGGGCTGGACAAACTGGCCTAAATGCACTGAACTAGAGGCGTGGCAGATTGCGGGGCGCTTCAGGGCGCCCCTTCTTGACTCCGGCACTCCGGGGCCGCGCCAGCTGACTCAGCGTCTTCAGGCCTGCAGTAGCGACACAACAAGTCCATCTCAAGCAAGAGGGCAAGGACTGAATGAGCAGACCATCGCCAAGATGGCTTCGCCACCACGAAAGGAGCGAGCGGAGACACGCCCGCCCGACAAGAGCAAACAATAAGACTAAACAAAAGTGGTAATCGCGAACGTGTAGTGCCGGGGGTGTTGTTCAACGGGGATCAATCATGACTGCAGGAGAAATCCGGCGACCCGCCATGGGGCCCATCAGCGAGTCCGCTAGTCTTTCCATTCACCGTGCCTGGGCGGCTTTGGGAGAAGCCGCCGCCGAGGCACCGCGCCGAAGCCGCGATGGCGAGCGTGGCGACCCTGCCGCTAGTATCGTCGAAGCGTTCCTGAGCCAGGAACAGGCGTTGCCGGCCCACGCGCGTGCCGCGATCGAACAATTGCTGCAGCGGCAACGATCGATGGATGGCGAGTTGTCCCGCCAGCGCGCGCTGCTGCAGGAATGGATTCTCAGCCAGTTGACCTACAAGGCGCTCTATTACCGGTATTCCGGCCAATCGCCCGAAGCACCACGCGCCGAGTTGATGCGCGAAAAAGACCTGGTGCGCCGACGTATTCGCGACCAGCTCCATGCCGGTAGCGACCACAGCGCCATTCTTGGCGAGCAGTCCCGCAGTTTGTCCAAGCCGTAATGCCGACGTTGCGCGTGGGGGGTCTCCCCCAACCGACTCAGCTTGACCGCACACGGAGCCCGCACGAGAACGGGACCGCGGCGCAAGCCGGAGTAGTCAAGATGCTCAATGTCAGGGAGAACGTTATGGACCGACTGTGCAAGGCGGCGACACGCACCGCACAGGTGTTGGTCGTATCCCGCCACGAACCCTATGGATTTGATCCGGCCCAGTTCGGCTCCGGCTGGGAGATTCGCCACATCCAGCAGATCCGGGACCTTAGCCGGGTGGTGCGGGGCAGTGCGCCAATGGCTGGCGTGCTCGATCTCGAGACGGAATACAGTGATGCCGAGCTGATGCAGCTCGAGCAGAGCCTGCAATACCTGCACGTGATGTGGGTGGCGATCACGTCGTCGCGCATGCTGGAGGACGAACGCGTGAGGCGGCTGATACGCGACTACTGCGTGGACTACGTGCGCACGCCGTTTTCGTTCAGTGAACTGCTCTACACGCTGAAACATGCCCACGGCATGGCCTGCCTGCATGGCGCGGGCAGCCACGAACTGATCGGCCACGGCCCCATGATCGGCGAGTGTGCAGTGATGCGCAGCATGTTCCGCTCGCTCGCCAAGGTCGCGCACAACGAGGCGCCCGTTTTTATCTCCGGCGAGTCCGGCACCGGCAAGGAGCTGGCGGCGCAAGCCATTCATGAAGCCTCGAGCCGGCGCAAAGGCCCGTTCGTGGCGATCAACTGCGGCGCCATTCCCCCGCACCTGGTGCAATCCGAACTGTTCGGCTATGAAAAGGGAGCGTTCACCGGCGCCAACCAGCGCAAGATCGGCTGGATCGAGCAGGCGCAGGGCGGCACGTTGTTTCTTGATGAGATCGGCGACCTGCCGCTGGAAAGCCAGGTAGCCCTGTTGCGCTTCTTGCAGCAAGGCACCATCACCCGGCTTGGCGGGCACCAGTCGATCCCGCTGGATTTGCGCATCATCTCGGCGACGCACGTGGACCTGGTGGCGGCGCAATCCGACGGACGCTTCCGTGCCGACCTGTTCCACCGGCTATGCGTTCTGACCTTGTCGATCCCGCCACTGCGCGAGCGCGGGGAGGACATCCTGCTGCTTGCCAACTCGGTGCTTGCCGAGCATGGCCACGAGGCGCATCGGCGCATTCGCGGATTCTCGCCATGTTCCACCCAGGCCATGATGCAATACGAGTGGCCGGGCAATGTGCGCGAACTGATCAACCGGGTACGGCGCGCGATCGTGATGACCGATAACCGCAAGATCACCGCGGAGGACCTGCAATTGCACGGTGGCAGCGATTCGCCGCGCAAGACCCTGGACGCGATCCGCGAGGAGGCGGAGCGCGAGGCGATCCGTACCGTGATGGCGAGCCACGGCTTCCACGTGGTACCCGCCGCGCGCGAGCTCAACGTCTCGCGTGTCACCTTGTACCGGCTGATGCACAAGCACAATATCCGGATCGAAGCGCATCCCGGCGCCGGCGAATAGCCGGCCGACGCAGCACAGGCGGGCCGCGGCCCGCTTTTCTCGTCGGGCCGGGGCGCTCAGAACGTATAGGGAAAACGCAGCGTCACCGTGTAGTTCGGCGCATCCGGGGTGAGTCCGAGGCCGATCGCGGTGCTCACCGACAAGCCTTTGGTGATCACGTGATTGAAGCCGAATGTCATGGTGGCCACGTTGGCCCGGCTGCCGATCACGGTCTGCGTGACGCCCGCGGTGGTGACCTGCGTGCTCGATGAGATCGCGGCATTGAAGGCCATCGACATCGACGTGCGGTCGTTGAGCGCGAGCGCCAGGCCGCCGCCGAAGCCGATGGTGTCGCCCAGTTTTACGTCGGCCGGCGTGACTTGCCCCTGCACCGAGGAGATATCGCTCACCGAGCGCTTGATGTTATAGGTGTAGCTGGCATTGACGAACAACACCACGGGGTCATAAGTCTTGAGCAGCGACAACCCGGCCGTAACAGCCCATACGCCGTTGCCCGTGGGCAACTGGTCGGCGATGTTCAGGTTGTTGTTGTTGGGATCCGCCGAGACCAGCTTGATGCCGAACGGCGAGCGCCCGGTGGGGGCGCGCACGCGGATGCTGCCGACCACGTCGGGTGCGGCGCCGCTTTCGCGCAGGAACTGGTAGTACAGGCCCATGCTGATATCGCCCAGCGCCGTCGTGCTCAGCGTGGCATCGGACAGGCTCGAGGCGGAGCCGCCCGCGCCGCCGGAGATGAAGTTGGTGTTGCGGTACGTCACCGGCAGATCGAAGTCCATCGACAGGCGCTCGGACAGGCCGTAGCGTGCGATGGTGTCATACGTGAGCGTGTGCGACTTGGTCTGGTTGAGGTTGATGGTGCCGAGGAAGATGGCGTCCAGCGCCAGGAAGCCGGACAGCGACAGTGCACGCCGGTCGTAGTAGCTGTAGATGAAGCCGCTGTCGATGGTCAGGCGCCGCTCGAACAGCGGCGCATGCTCGCTCTGGTAGACCAGGTCCTTGCTCTGCACGCGCGCCTGTTGCTGTGTCTCGCGCGCATCCGAACCCACCACCGGCGTGTCGCCGGCGGGCGTTGCGTTGGCCGTGCCGCCCGCGGCAGGGCTTGCGCTTTGTGCCAAGGAGGGAACACCGGCGGCGGTCATTCCGCCACCGGCGTTCCCGTTGGCACTGCTCCCCGTTCCTGCTACTACCCCTCGCCCGCGCGCCCCGACCATTTCCAGGTCGTTCAGGCGCTGTTCGAGAGCCTTGATGGTCTTGTCTTGCTGCTCGACCAGTTTTGTCAGCCGTTCGATCCGCTCGTCGGCGCCGGGCTGGGCGCTGACCTGCGCCCACGCGCCGGCCGAGATCAGCGTACCCGCCAGGGTACCCATCAGAGCGAGTTCGGTCTTCATCTTTCCCCCCGGAAATCTGAATGGGCGCGAAGCGGGTGCGCCAGCCCTGCGCATGCTGGATTATCGTCGCATCGTTGCGATTGCCGCTAGTGCGTCCCGCATGCTGGTTTGCGTCAGTTGCCGGATCGTGAGTTGCTGCACCTGCAGCGTAATGTTGGTGAGGTTGAGCACTTGCTGCGCATCGCCCGTGATGCGTGCTGTCTGCATCAGGCTGCCGCTTTGCGCATTCTGCGTGGCGCTGCCCGCGGCCGACTGGATGGCCAGCGACACGCCGCCGCCCGGCACTACCGTAGCGCTGGCGGTGATGCCGTTGCCGTGAGCCAGTTGCGCAGCCAGGTTGCCGCTTGTCACGCTCGCCGTGGACGCCGCCGCGATGGGCGTGGTCTGGGTCGTGATGGTGCTGACGTTGCTGGCCGAATTGCCGTCGCCGGCGATCTGCGCGACCTGGCCCACGCCCGCCACCTGCACTGCGGCGCTGGCCGTGCCGCCATTGCCTTGCACATTGCCCGGGGCAAGGCTCTGGACGTGAGCCGACAAGCTCGCCGTGGCCTGCGCCGCCGCGTTGCTGGTGGCGAGGTTGGCGGCGGCGACGCGGGCGGTTGCCGTGGCGATCGCCGTATCGTTCTGCCAGCGCGAAACCATTTCCACAACAAAGCCGCTGACCAGGGCCGCGCCCAGGTACTTGCCACGCACGCCGGCCATCTCCGCGTCGGAGACGAGTTCCGCCATTGCTGGCGATGCCATCACGTCGCTGGCATCGTCAGCCGCCGCGGATGCCAGCGCGAGCGTTGGCGTGGCCAGCGCCATGCCGGCGGAGCAACTCAGGCAGAGGAGGCGCCGTGCGGTGTCCATGTCAGAAATAGTCCATCCGTATCAGGCCAAAGTCGAGCGCCGCGGGCACCATGCCCCCGGCCAGCGCGGCGTTGGTCCGGTCGCGCAAGGCGGGCGCGGCGATATCGAGCAGCGGCGAGTTCGGATCGAACGGCCGGCCGATGATGGCGAACACCAGCCCGTTCCAGTTCGCCGCGAAATCCTCCTCCTTGATGATGCGGTTGCCCAGTGCCGGATCGGCTACGAACACGCGCCCGTCGATGGCCTTGCGCACCACCACGAAATGCAGGTAGCCGTTGACGTCGAGTAAGGTGATGACCGGGATCTTGAGTTGCCGCAGGGCACTGTAGTCCACGCGGAACCCCCGCCCGCGCAAGCCCAGCGTTTCGACGTAGTTGCGCATGTCGAGCATGGAGAAGCCATTCTTGACCACGGTGTCTGCGTCGGAGATGCGCAGCATGTCCTCGACGATCCTGGGCTCCGCCAGGTCATAACCGTAGCCGTAGCGCAACAGCGTGCCTACCGCGGCCGCGCCGCAACTGAAGTCAAGCTGCTGGCGCATCATGTTCTGGTAGCGCATCTCGAGCATGCTCTTGACGGGCTTCCTGAGCATCGGCTGTCCGTCGATGTCGATCGTCATCGTGCTCTGACCATTGGCACTGCATGCTGCTGCCAGCAGCATGCATGCCCCGGTCACGCGGAATAGCGCGCGCATGACACTCCCCCTTGGGCGGGTTGAGCCGGTGACCCCCGGGTCCCGGCTCTCCAGCCGCGTTCGTGCTGTTGCCGCAGTGCTCAGTGGGTCGCCGTGGAAATGGCGAGCCCGTTGCTCTGCGCGTTGCCGGCCCCGGCGGCGATATTCACGCCGATGTTGCCCACTGCATTGGCCAGGGCGCCGCCGTTGAGCGTGGCGGCGTTGTTCGGCCTGCAGCCACACATCGACAGGTCATTGCCGTAGGTGGTCTGGTCATTGGACGCGGTTGCCTTGGCCAGCGCGCCGACGGGGTCCCCGCCGTTGCGGCCGGTGCCGCCGCCGCCCATATTGACCGAGGCCGCCAGCGCATTGCTCTGCAGGTTGCCGGCGCCCGCGGCGATGTTCACGCCGACGTTGCCCTTGGCACCGGCCAACATGTTATCGCCCATGCTGGCGCTGTTTGCGGCGCCGACCATGTGCATGCCGTTACCCCCGGTCTTCTGGCTCGAGAACACTTGCGCCGAGGCGAAGACATCCGACGCGTCGATGCTGGCCAGCGCGGCCTGGTTGGACTGGCCGTTGCCCGCGCCTGCGGATATGTTCACGCCGATGTTGCCTTGCGCATTGAACAACGCGTTGCCGCCGCCGAATGCGCTGTTGGTGGACGGGCCGATACGCACGCTATTGTCGCGTGCGCTTTGCTGGCTGTTGACCACTGCGCCCGATTCGGACCTGAAGTGGATATCTCCCCAGGCAAAGCCGAAACCACGGACATAGATGTCGTTGCTGATCGCTGTCTGGCTGTAGATATCGGCGTCGTCCGGCCGGTCGAAGTAACTGAAGCCGCCCGCGAATGCGCTGGTTGAAAGCGCAATGCCCGCTGCGATGGCGAGGATTTTCGTTCTCATGATTTTCTCCTTCCCTGCTTAGAAAAAAGTGCCCGCCGGGGGACGGAGCACAAAAACGTTGGACGAGACATTCCCCGATCCTGCCGTCTGGTTCAGCTGCACCAGGCCAGTTGCGTTGCGGTAGGCATCTGGCTGGATGACTGCCTCGCGCGGACCCGTTGCGTGGCCCGCTGAATCCGGGCGACTTCCTCCGGCCGATTCCGCGGCTAGCAAGCCGTCGGAGATGGCTTCGATCTTTACGCTGGCGGCCGGCGCCAGCACTGCCGCATTGATTTGCACGTTGCCGTTGCCGCTGGCCACGTTTGCTGAAAGCAGCCCGCTGCCATTGGCGAAGGCACCGCCGCCGATCTGGCTGACGGCGCCTGTCGCGGGCGCGGTTGCGCCGGCACGCTGCTGCGACCGCACGTCCGCACTGCCACTCGCGATGGCGGTCTGGTTGCTTTGCGCGTTGCCGCTGCCCGCGGCGAGGTTCACGGCGGCGCGACCGGCAACGCCGGTGAGCGCGCCGGCATCGATGCGGGTGCTGTCGGTGGCTGCGCCCTGGACCTGCGCGTGAAGCGGCGGGCAGGCAAGCATCAGGCCGGCAAGCAAGGCAGCGCGGTTGCCGCGTGCGAAGTGGACGCGGGTCATGGCCGGCCTCCCACCGCAAGCGGCACCAATCCGTGCATCAAGGCCCCGGTCATGTTGCCGGTCGCCTGCGCGACCTGAGCGGCGATGCCGCCCGAAACGCTCCCGGCACCGCTGCCATTGGCCAAGCCCTCGATCTGGCTGGGCGCCAGGGCCAGCCGCCCGGTGGTGGACTGGCTGGTGCCGGACACGGCGGCGCCGGCCGCGCTGCGGCCTACCGCGGCAGCGAGATCGCTGTCGGTCAGGTCGCTGGCCACGGCGGCGGTGGATTGCTGGAAGCGTGCGGACGGAAACGGCTCGACAGCGGCGGCTATCGGCATGTCCCCCTGCGGTATGCCGCGATAGGCAATACGCGGCTCGACGCTGCGCAGAACGACGATATCGCCTGGGTCGGCAATCGCGGAGAAGGAAGCAAGGGCGGCGACAAAAGCTGCAAGACCGATGGCGCAGGCCGCGCCAGTCGATACGAACGCCTCCGTGCCGTCATTCGCGCTGGCGGCTGACGCATGGCTGAACTCACTCCCGCGTTGTAGGACTCGTCGCGTCATTTTTTTATGTCTCCCTGTGGCGAACAGAGCGACAAGCGTGCCAATACCCTGCAATCGAGCGCTGTCAACGGTTTGCGGGTGGTACGCAAGAGCGCGCGGAAGTTCCCTGATAGAGGAAGAACATTTTGGTTGCGGCGCTGTAACACGGCATTGCCGAGGGCGCCGGAAGAAAGCGATCGCCGAATGGGCGCGCGGCCATGCTGAGTCTGGCACGACGACGCGCCATGCGTGCTAGCAAGGGCAGGCTGGTCCTGGTTGCATTGCTGAAACAGGGCAGGGGCCGGCAAGTATGCCGCCCCGTCTTTGGTACCTGCGGCGAGGCGGGCGGCCCGGGCCGTTTGCGCCTCGTCTGCGCCGCTTTACGCGCGTTTGCCGGCGCGCGGCTCTGTACGCAGAAACGGGTACGCTCCGGGCTTGCAGGAGCGTGATGCGTGGGCTGGCGGCATTGGCCTGGGCGCGCCGTTGCGAAGCTGTTGGTGCTCAGGCCGACAGCACGGGCAAGGCTGGTTGCGCGGTGCCGGCGGCTTGCTCATCCAGTGCACCGGAGATCGGCTTGGGTCCAGGCTGGCTGCGCTCGCAGCCAGCGGCGGCGAGCAGGCCGAGCGCCAGGAAGACGGCCGTGCCAAGGCGGCGGAGGGTTTTCCGGTTCATGGTGCCTCCTTCTGGTTGTCGAAGGGGTGTGTGCGGGAGGACGGTAGCCGGGCGGCCGGTGCTTGCGGCCAACCGCTCCGGTGGCGCCGTTTTACCCGTGGCGAGACGGCGCGAGCCCGTCTTTCAGTCTAGCCGTTCAACACCCGGACCGGGCTGGAATCGGGGCGCGCGCCGCGTCCTGGCGGCTTGGGCAAAGCGCGGGATGGCCTGTATCATGAACCTTGGAACGGATAACAAAACGGGAGAAGGCTGCATTGGAGTCCCATCATGTTGCGCTACGCCGTGGTTTTCTTCGTCATCGCCATGATCGCGGCCGTGTTTGGCTTCGGCGGGATCGCCGCCGCGGCGGCCGAGTTCGCCAAGATCCTTTTCATCATTTTCCTCGTGCTGTGCGCGGTGTCGTTGATATGGGGCCTGAGCAAAGACCGGGGCTAGGGCAGGTCGCCTGACCCTTTAGCCGCCCGACCAACAACGGGGTCCACGCTTGAATCCAGCAGATTCCCCCGATCAGCCCCTGGACCGCGCGCCGCCCAAGCAACGCGCTCGCGGCATCGGCCATTGGCTGCCCGATCGCCATACCGCCACGCGCACTGCCAGCGTGGTGCTGGCCGCGGTCAGCGCATGGCTGGCGCACCGAGCCGCCAGCAAGGGCGCGGCGCTGTCCTTCTATATGCTCTTCTCGCTGGCGCCAGTGCTGGTGCTGGTGATCTCGATTGCCGGCGTCTTCTTTGGCGCGCAAGCGGCACGGGGCGAGATCTTCGCCCAGATCGACGACCTCGTTGGCGCCCAGGGCGCGGCTGCCATCCAGGAAATCCTTGCCGCCACGCACCGCTCGGGTGGTGGCGGGCTGGCCGCGGCCATCGCCACCGGCATCTTGTTTGTCGGCGCCACCAGCGTTTTCGCGGAACTCAAAGGCAGCCTCGACGAGATCTGGGAGACGCCTGCGCCGCAGGGCGCCGGCTGGCAGCAATTGCTGCGCGCTCGCTTGCTCTCGTTCAGCCTGGTGCTGGTGCTGGCCTTCATGCTGCTGGTGTCGCTGATCGTCAATGCCGCGCTGGCGGTGGTCGACCGGTTTTGGGGGCAGATGTGGACGCAATCGTGGTTTGCGCCGGTGGCGGACGCGCTTTCAACGGCATTTTCATTTGGCGTGGTGACCCTGCTGTTCGCCGTGATCTTCAAGATGCTGCCCAATGCCCGCATCGCCTGGCGTGACGTGGTCATGGGCGCCATCATCACCGCCCTGCTGTTCGCGGTGGGCAAGCGGCTGATTGGCCTTTACCTGGGCCATAGTGCCGTGGCTTCGTCCTATGGGGCAGCGGGTTCTGTGGTTGCGCTGATGTTGTGGGTGTACTATTCGGCACAAATTTTCTTCTTCGGTGCCGAGCTGACCCGCCAGTACGCGCTGCAATTCGGCAGTTTGCGAGGGCAAAGCACCAACCCGCCGCCCGATCCGCGCGCGGCCGGTCCCGCGAACCGGTAAAATACGGCCCGATTCCCTTCGTGCATGCCCGCAGTGCCCGGCCCCCGACCGCAAGCTGATGGTCGCGCCGGCCCCTGGCGCCGGTCCGCTGCGCCCCGGGCCCCTTTTCATCTTCTGTTTGCCGAATCCACTGCCGTGAGCTCGCTCGTATCCGAAATTGCGCGTCGTCGCACCTTTGCCATCATTTCGCACCCTGACGCGGGTAAGACGACCCTGACCGAAAAACTGCTGTGGTTCGGTGGCGCCATCCAGGTCGCGGGCGAAGTGCGCGCGCGCAAGGCCGACCGCCACGCCACCTCCGACTGGATGGAGCTGGAAAAGCAGCGCGGCATCTCGGTGACCTCGTCGGTGATGCAGTTCCCGTACCGCGAGAACATCGTCAACCTGCTCGACACCCCGGGCCACGAGGACTTCTCCGAAGACACCTACCGTACGCTGACCGCGGTGGACTCCGCGGTGATGGTGATCGACTCGGTCAACGGCGTGGAAGCGCAGACCATCAAGCTGCTCAACGTCTGCCGCCTGCGCGACACGCCCATCATCACCTTTATCAACAAGCTCGACCGTGAAGGCCGCTCGCCCATCGAGCTGCTCGACGAAATCGAGGACGTGCTGAAGATGCAGTGCGCGCCGATGACCTGGCCGATCGGCATGGGCAAGGCCTTTCGCGGTGTGTACCACCTGATCGACGACCGCGTGCAACTGTTCGACCCGCACGGCGAGAAGGGCACCTCGGCCATGGTCCAGGGCCTGGACAACCCGGAGCTGGACCGCGTGCTGGGCACCCAGGCGGAAGAGCTGCGCATCGAGATCGAACTCGTGCGCGGCGCGTCGCATGCCTTCGACAAGGACGCGTTCCTCAGCGGCAAGCAGACGCCCGTGTACTTCGGCTCGGCCGTCAACAACTTTGGCGTGCAATCGCTGCTGGACGCCTTGTGCGAGCTGGCGCCGCCGCCGCAGGGCCGCAATGCCGAGTCGCGCGCAGTGGAGCCGCAGGAGCCCAAGTTCTCGGGCTTCGTGTTCAAGATCCAGGCCAACATGGACCCGCGCCACCGCGACCGCATCGCGTTCGTGCGTGTCTGTTCGGGCCGCTTCGAGCGCGGCATGAAGGTGCTGCATGTGTCCACCGGCAAGACCATGGCCATCAATAACGCCATCACCTTCATGTCGCAGGATCGCAATACGACCGAAGAGGCATACGCCGGCGACATCATTGGCGTGCCCAATCACGGCACCATCCGGCTGGGCGATGCGTTCAGCGAGGGCGAGGCGCTCAAGTTCACCGGCATCCCGTCGTTCGCGCCTGAGTTCTTCCGCCGCGCGCGGCTGAACAACCCGCTCAAGGTCAAGCAGCTGCAAAAGGGCCTGCAGCAGCTGGCGGAAGAGGGCGCGACGCAGATGTTCCGCCCGATCGCCTCCAACGACCTGGTACTGGGCGCCGTCGGTATCCTGCAGTTCGACGTGGTGGCGCACCGCCTGGAGCACGAGTACGGTGTCGACGCGATCTTCGAGTCGCACGACTGCGCCACCGCGCGCTGGCTCAAGGGCGACCCCGCGGAGATCGAGAAGCTGATCGAGAAGGCGGGCCACAATGTAGCGCTCGACGGTGCCGGCGACCACGTCTACCTGGCGCCCAGCATGGTCAACCTGCGCCTGACGCAGGAGCGCTTCCCCAAGCTGCAGTTCATGGAAACGCGCGAAATCGTTTGATTTTCGCGCCGCCAGAGCGATCTGGCGCAAGCGCCGCCCGTTCGGGCGGCGCGTTTAATCCAGGCGCAGCAGGTAGTGCAGGACCAGCGCGCCGCCGGAGCACAGCACCACCGCATTGACCATGCGCAGGAACTGCTCGCGCGACAAGCGCAGCGTGATCCTGCGCCCGGCCCACAGGCCCAGCGCCATCGCTGGCGCCAGCAGCAGCGCCAGCTTGATGATGGCCGCACCCGCATAGACTCCCGCCAGGGCAAATAGCGCCAGCCGCGTCAGCGTACTCACGCCGATCAGCGTGGACTGCGTCATGCGCATGGCATCCTTGCCCAGTCTGCCCGACAGGTAGATGGCATAGAGAAAGCCGCCGCTGCCGAACATGGCCGAGCACAGGCCGCCGCCCAGGCCAAAGGGCAGCGCCGCGCGTGGCGTAAACCCGCTGGGTCGCTTGCCGGCAAACGACCAGATTGCATACCCCATGGCGAATACGCCAAGCAGCAGCGGTAGCAGGTCCGACTGCAGCTTGAGCAGCAGCGCGGCGCCCACCAGGCTGCCGGCCAGCATGCAGGGCAGCAGCCGCCCAAGCTCGGCGCGGTCTGCGGCGCGGCCATCGCGCAGCAGGGCAAAGGCTGCGGCCGTGCAGTCCATCAACGCCAGTAGCGCAACGATCTGGCTCACCGGCATCAGGTAGGCCAGCAGCGGCCCGGCCACCAGCGCGGTGCCGAAGCCCGCCATGCCGAAGATCACGTAGGCGCCGGCGATCGCCAAGCACATGGCGAGGTAGGCGGGCAGGGAAACATCGGGCAGCAGGGCGGTCAGGTCCACGGGCATTGGCATCAGGGTTGCGTGCCCCACAGCATAGGGACGCCCGCATGTGCGGACCAATATCAAAGCGCCCCGCGATCCATCGCAAAGCGGCATGGCAGTGTGCTGGGCGCGGCGCGCGCGCCATGGCACACTTGCGCGCACGCTCTCGGGCCGATGTCAGCCCGTGCGTCCCATCAACCCGCCCATTCAATGAGTCCGTCCTTCAAGCAGTTGCGCTACTTCGTTGAAATTGTCGATGCCGGCAGCTTTAGCCTGGCCGCGGAGCGGCTCTTTATCGCGCAGTCGGCGCTGAGCCGGCAGATCAAGGAGATGGAGGGCATGCTGCAGGTGGCGCTGCTGGTGCGCAAGCCGCGCCATGTCGAGACCACGCCGGCCGGCCGCGCTTTCCTGGAGGCGGCACGCCGCATCCTGGCCGAGCTGACCGAGGCCTCGGCGCAGGCGCGTCAGGTCGAGCGCGGCGAGCAAGGCACGGTGCGCCTGCTGCATTCCAGCTCGGTGCCGCTGACGCCAGCCTGCACGGCGGTGCTGCGCGCGTACCAGGCCAAACGCCCGGGGATACGTTTCGAGATCTCGCAGGCATCCAGCGAACAGCAGGCCATGGAGATCGAGGAGGGCCGCGCCGACCTGGGCCTGGCGCGCGAGCCGCTGCTGCGCCGGCTTCCCGGCGTCGAGGTGGACCCGCTCTATGAAGAGCGCCTGGTGCTGGCGGTAAGCAGCGCGCATCCGCTCGCGCACGAGGAAAGCGTGGCGCTGGATAGGTTGCGCGAAGAACCCTTCGTGTCGCTGCCGCATCCTGACCGGGGCGGCCTGAGCCGTCGCGTGGCGCAGTGCTGCCTGGAGCGCGGCTTCTATCCGCGCGCGGCGGCGGCGATCTCGCGCAAGCTGTCGCAGCTGGCGCTGGTGGAGGCAGGGTTCGGCGTGGCCCTGGTACCGGCTTCGCTCGGTCGCCTGGCACCGCCGGGCGTGCGGTGCGTACCGCTGGCCGATGCCGGTTGTGATACGCGTTGTGATACGCGCGTGCTGCTGCTGTCGCGCCGCGACGCCGCACCAGCCGCCGCGGCGCTGGCGCAGTGCCTGCGCGTGGCGCTGTCGCCTCGGTAGTCGCCTTGGTGGCTTAGAGGCCATTTCAAAAAGATTCTGGCCTCGTTCGGGCTCTCCAGCCAGTTGCCGACCACCGTGACGGCGTTAAGGGCGCTTTCGGCGCTGAAAGCCCCCTGGCTTGCCGGGGCAGCGGCCGGCTGCGGGTCGTCAGCGTGTGTGGACAAGGCGAGGCAGAGCAGGGCGGCGTCGATCGCGGCGCCGAAGAGCCGGGAGGTGGGCTGCACAATGGCAATGCCTGTGAAGCGCTGGCGGCAATGGTGTGCATTCGATGCATCGAGATGGTTGCATTATAAATACGAATCATTCGCAAAAAATCACCTTGCATGTCTTTCTGTTGCTACATTGCATCATTGAGTGTGCATGGGTGAGCCGTGACGTGATGCATGCGCCTGCATGCATCACGGG